>DBGFLV010000170.1:0-8324 GCA_048528425.1 Oxalobacter sp.
TTCCGTTGACGACGACCGTAATCGTTTGCGTCGACGTCGAACCGTGCGCGTCGGTCGTCGTCACTTCGAACGTTTCGGTACGCGTTTCTCCCGCACCCAGC
The DNA here is from genome assembly GCA_048528425.1 of Oxalobacter sp. GTDB lineage: Bacteria > Pseudomonadota > Gammaproteobacteria > Burkholderiales > Burkholderiaceae_D > Oxalobacter. The sequence continues at coordinate 102 of DBGFLV010000170.1, forward strand.
CTTTGCACGGCGTCACTGTCGTTGTCCAGCTCATAGACATAAGTTCCGTCCGGATTCAACGTCAGCTTCCCGAAATCCGTTTCAAACACGGCCGGACGACTGCCGGAAGCGTCCGGCGCCAGCACGCCGGCTGTTCCCGATCCCGTTGTCAGGTCACCGTCAGCAGTGCGGCCGCCCGCGATTGTAACGGTCTGAAGGCTGCCGTCGGCGTCGGCGTCCATCACGTGATACGTGCCGCCGATGACGGTCAAAGCACCGTCTTCCGCCAGGACGTTGCCTGCACTTCCCCAGTTTATCGTCAGCTCGGGCGCGTCGTTCGTTCCGGTGACGTGCACCGTGACGGATTGCTCGACGACGCCGCCACGCCCGTCCGACACGGTAACCACGAACGTTTCCGTCACGACCTGTCCCTGTGAAAGACCGTCAGCTCTGGTGTTGTCCAGCGTGTAGACATAGTGGCCGTTGGCGTCGATGACAATCGAACCGTACCGGCCGTCAGCCGTCGTGCTGCCGTTTCCTTCGGCATCGGCCGGTCTGACCGTAAACTCCGGCGTTCCCGCACCCGCGTTCCGGACGACGACGGTACCGCCGGCAGAAGGTTGCCCGGCATAAAAAGCGTTCGGATCGCTACCGGCGATCGCGGCATCGTCTCCCCGTACACCGGCTTCACGTACCTGGATGGCCGCGTTGGTCGCTTCCACGTCGATGACAGGTGTTTGGGGATCGGTGACAGGCGTTTCAACGTCGGCAACGGGGGTGTCGTCGACGTCGAGCAAGGCGCCGTCGTACACCTGCGTTTCGGGATAAGGATTCCCGAACGTTCCCGTTTCGAATCCCGGTGTCACGCTACCCCGTGCCGCATCCTGATCGACGACGACGAAAGTGTGTCCCCCTGAATGGTTCGGGTCGCCGGCCAGTCCCGCATCAGCTCCGGCAGCCGTCGCTTCGGTCACTTCGGTCGGGTCGGCCCCTTCCGCGATCATCGCCTGAATGTCAGCAACACTCTGGCCATCGCTTTCAGGCCTGGCTGTCGCAGCGGTCGGATCGAGAACGGCCGCGTCCAGCAACAGCGTTTCATTGCTGCCGACCGTGGCGAAATTTCCGTTGTTAAACGCGATGTGAACCGTACTGCCTGCCTGAGCCTGAATGGTCTCGTTGGCTTCGACCGCATCGCCGATTTTCAGGACGCGAACTTCTCCCTTTTCATTTCTTGCCGTTGTCGTTCCGATCAACGCTCTGACGATTCCGATTGCCATACTGTACCCTTTTTAGTGACGTTTTTTGCCCGATTTTGCCGAAAAACGGCCGGCTTGAGAATTCCCAAACGGATGGGCGGCTTTATCTGAAAGAATAAAAGTTTGTGCGGGCAATAACTATTGTCCATTGGTACTATTTTTCAGAAAAAAACCGGAAAAAGCGCGAAAAGTCATCCTTTGGAAAAGTGAAAACGCTTTTGGCCGCTTCGGCCGGTTTCCGGTTTCCTCTCGCCCTCTTTCACGCTGTTTCCCACATTATATTTCCTGCAAGAAATTTTTGCCGGCAGAGGTGACTTCGGCAAACTGGTTGGAAAGGAAAAACCGGACACGTGCCTTTTAATCGTGCCGGCTGTTTCCGGTCGGGTTCCCGTTTCCGCCTTTCCAGCGCTTTAGCGTTAGCAAGACAAAAAAGGCAGCCAAAGCTGCCTTTTCCCTTGAAGACACCCGGTTCAGGGCACCAGTATGCGTCGGTTGAATCGGGCGGTAAAAGTGCTGCCTGCTCCCGGTTCGGATTCGATTGCCAGGTGCGCATCGTGACGCAACAGCACATGCCGGACAATAGACAACCCCAGCCCGGTTCCGTTCACCTTCCGGCTACGGCTTTTGTCCACCTGATAAAAACGCTGCGTCAGCCGCGGGATATGCTTGGCCTCGATACCGATACCGGTGTCTTTCACCGAAAAGCGCGGCCCTTCCTCGGTAGACGACCAGTCAATCGCTATTTTTCCTCCCTCCGGCGTGTAACGGATGGCGTTTGTCACCAGATTGGTGAAAGCCGTCCGGATTTCGTCAACCGACCCGTAAAGCCTTTCCGGGCCGTTGTCGTTGAGCGAAATGGCGTGACGGCCGTTCGACAAAGCCAGTGCCGCCTGGTAGATTTGCCGAACCAGTTCGATGGCATTGAACGGTTCGCGTTTTAACGGATAGTCGTCCGATTCCAGATTCGTCAGTGTCAACATGCCTTCCACCAGAGATTGCATGCGTTCGCCCTGTTCTTTCATCAGGGTCAGGTGCGAGAGCCGCGTTTCCCTGTCCAGATCGGGGTTGGCCAATGCGACTTCCAGAAAACCGTTTATCACGGTTAATGGCGTTCTGAGTTCGTGAGAAGCGTTCGCGACGAAATCGCGGCGGATTTTTTCGGTTCTGACCGAATCGGTCTTGTCGTGTGTCACCAAAATCTGGCGTCGGTTGCCGAACGGGATGATCTGCAACAGCAAAAACCGGTCGTTAAACGTCATTTCCAGCGGTTCGTCGTACCGGCCCAAAACGACGTAATCAATAAAGGCCGGGTTCCTGACCAAATTGGTGATACGCATGTCCTTGTCGCGTTCCAGATCAAGTCCCAGATGCTTTTCCGCCATCGGATTGCACCACTCCAGAAACAGGACGTTTTCCATAATGGCTACCCCGTCGGGCAGGAAACTCATCGCCTCGCGGAAACGGGTCAGCCACTCCGTCAGTTCCTTTTTGCTCTTTTCCTCTTCATGGCTCAAGCGATAAAGATGCGAATAGACCGCATGCCACGCTCCCCAGCCGTCGGGCAGACGGTCACTTCGGGGCGAATCGAGCCAAATGTCCAGCGCGGACAGATAATACAACTGGGAAACGGTAATGGCCGTCGTCAGTACCAACCCGGCCAGCAAACCGACTACCGGGCCGAAGAAATACCACAAAACGGCGGAACCGATCCAGATTATCGCCAGCCGCAAGGCTGCCGGAATCCAGAACAACACATGGGGATTCATTCACTTTTGTCCTTTTCCGAGAGCATATAGCCCATTCCGCGCACGGTTTTCACCAGATTTTCCTGCCCCTTTAATGCTTTGCGCAAGCGCAGGACGTGCACGTCCACTGTTCTTTCCTCGATGTCCAGCTGATCGCTCCATACCTTGTCGAGCAACTGGCTTCGGGAAAAGACCCTGTCCGGGTTGGCCATCAGAAACTTCAAAAGCCGGAATTCGGAATGGCCGATGTCGACAGGTGTCTCGCCGATGGTCACCCGACAACTTTCCGGATCGAGCGTGACCACGCCGGCGCGCAAGAGTGTCTTGGCCCGTTCCGGAATTTTGCGGCGCAACAGCGCATTGATCCGGGCCACCAGTTCCCTGGGTGAAAACGGTTTGGTCACGTAATCGTCGGCTCCCTGATCGAGCCCGGCCACCTTGTCTGCCTCGAGCGTTTTCGCCGTCAGCATAATGACAGGCAGCGTTTTCAATTCCTTGTGTTCGCGAATTTTCGTCAAAAGGTGCAACCCGGATAAATCCGGTAACATCCAGTCGAGCAAGACCACGTCGGGTCTGAAACGCCGGAGAGCCGTCCAGGCTTCAGTTCCCGAATAGACGGTAACCGGTGTCCAGCCGGCCGATTTGACGGAAAAAGCGACCAGTTCCGCAATAGCGGGTTCGTCTTCTACGACCAGAATCGAAACAGAGTCCCTTGCCATGAAAAAATCATTCCGTTTGAAGTGTTTCAGTCAGTCAAGTTCTGCCGGAACCGGCAGAATACGCCAGACACGACAAGCTTAGCGCATCGTGCCCGGATACTGCAAATGATAATCGGTGTGACGGACGTCTCTGCCTTCTACGACGTAAATGACGTATTCGGCGATATTGGTGGCGTGATCTCCGATCCGTTCGATCGCTTTTGCCGCCCGGAGCATTTCCAGGCCTGCGGCGACCGTTCCCGGTTCATCCGACATATAACGGATCAATTCCTTCATCATGTCGCGAAATTCCCGGTCGATCACAGCGTCAGACGCCATCAGCGAAACCGCCGTGTCCCGCTCCATCCGGGCGTATGCATCCAGTGCCTCGTGCAACATGTATTTCGCCGTTTTCGCCATGACCGACACAGTGTCGTAATGACACGGCTGCAATCGTTCACGCAAATGGACGTTTTTCGCGGACCGGGCGATCTTGGTCGCTTCGTCACCGATTCGTTCCAGGTCGGTAATCACTTTCACCGTCGCCATTACGTTCCTCAAATCGTTGGCGGCGGGTTGACGGCGAACGATCAGTTCCGTACACGCCCGGTCCAGTTCCACTTCCTGCCGGTTGACCTTTTCATCACCGGCTACCACCCGAACGGCCAGTTCCGCGTCATTTTTTTCCAGCGACGTCACAGCGTCTCTGAACTGATCTTCCACCAGTCCGCCCATCAAAAGCACTTTCGACCGGATCCATTCCAGATCCTGATCGTACTGTCTGGAAGAATGCAGCGTCACCGTTTCCTGACCGGACTCCTGTTTGTTGATACTGACCCGTTCCATCCTTTTCTCCTAACCGAATCGTCCGGTAATATAATCCTGCGTTTGTTTCTTCTCCGGATTCATGAAAAGCTGCCGGGTCTCGCCAAACTCGACAAGCTCTCCCAGATACATGTAAGCCGTATAATCCGAACAGCGCGCTCCTTGCTGCATATTGTGCGTCACGATGGCAATGGTGTAATCGGCTTTCAGTTCCGCAATCAATTCTTCGACTTTCGCGGTCGAAATCGGATCCAGCGCCGACGTCGGTTCGTCCAGCAACAGCACCTCCGGTTTGACGGCAACACAGCGGGCGATGCAGAGTCGTTGCTGTTGGCCGCCCGACAGACTCTGCCCGCTTTTGTTCAGCTTGTCTTTCACTTCGTTCCAGAGAGCTGCCTTTTTCAGTGCCCATTCGACGCGTTCATCCATCTCCCCTCTGGACAAATCTTCGTAGAGCCTGACGCCGAAAGCGACATTTTCGTAAATAGTCATCGGAAACGGCGTGGGTTTCTGGAACACCATGCCGATCCGGGCGCGCAACAGATTCACGTCCACGTCCGGATCGAGCACGTTTTTGCCCTGAAACCGAATTTCGCCTTCGGCCCGTTGCCCGGGATACAAATCGTACATCCGGTTCATCGTGCGAAGCAGCGTCGATTTGCCACAACCGGACGGTCCGATAAAAGCCGTCACCTTTTTTTCGTGAATCGTCAGATTCACGTTTTTAAGTCCCTGAAAAGCCCCATAATAAAAATTCAGGTTCTTGACGACGATACTTTTTTTCACGGCCTGCTTTTCCACTTCGGAAAGCGCCTCTTTAAACAGATCGGACCGTGTCGCCGTCACCTGTTTGCTCTCGGAAACAGACGGCTCGTTCACTTCTCTACGAGTGCACTTCATGTCATTCTCCAGGACTTGTCAGTTCGTGGCTTTTTTTGCAAAGACGAGCCTCGATAAACTATTCAGCGCCAGTACGCCCAGTGTCATAACGAACGCGCCGCCCCAAGCCAATTCGCGCCAATTGTCGTAAGGACTCATGGCGAACTGGACAATCACGACCGGCAAGTTCGCCATCGGGGCATTCATGTCGGCTGAGAAAAACTGATTGTTCAACGCCGTAAACAACAGCGGCGCCGTTTCTCCGGAAATCCGGGCCACCGCCAGCAAAACACCGGTAACGACACCGGCCTTTACCGCCTTCAACCGTATCCATATCGCCACGCGCCAGCGGGGCGCACCCAGTGCGAACGCTGCCTCGCGCAGGCTCGGACTAACCAGATTCAAAAAATTGTCCGTCGTCCGCACAATGACCGGCAATGCGATCAGCGACAGGGCAAAACTGCCGGCCCAACCGGAAAAGTGACCGACACGGGCAACGTAAACGGCATAAACGAACAGGCCGATGACGATCGACGGCGCCGACAACATGACGTCGACCGTAAAACGGGTCACCTTGCCGAACCCGCTTGTCGCACCGTATTCGGCCAAATACAGACCCGCCATGATACCCACCGGTGTCGTGATCAGCGTGGTCGCCAGCACCATCAACATCGTGCCGACCCAGGCATTCAACAAACCACCGTGTTCACTGCCGGGCGGCGGCGTCGTTTCAAAAAAGAGGGTGCCGCTCATCGCGCCGATCCCGTTTACCACCAGTGTATACAAAATCCAGCACAACACGAACAAGCCGATTCCCATAGCCGAAACCGACAGCGTCATCCCCAACCTGTGGCGCCAGCGGCGCCGCAGGACGATCGTTTCCGTCGTTTTGCGTTTCATTTCAGAGTCCCTCCTTTTTCGCCATGCGCAACAGCATCAGCCTGGAAATGGCCAAAACGCCAAACGTGATGACGAACAGGATCAAGCCGAGAGCGAACAGGGCAGAAACGTGCAGCTCGGAACCGGCTTCGGCAAATTCGTTGGCCAGGGTCGACGCAATACTGTTACCCGGCGCGAACAGAGAGGCTGACAGACGATTGGCGTTGCCGATCACGAACGTGACCGCCATGGTTTCCCCCAAAGCCCGTCCCAATCCCAGCATGATGCCTCCGACGACTCCATTACGGGTATAGTGCAACACGATGTTTTTCATCACTTCCCAGCGGGTACAACCCAGGGCGTAAGCCGACTCTTTCAACACCGGAGGCACTGTCTCGAAGACGTCGCGCATAACGGACGCGATAAACGGAATGATCATGACCGCTAAAATAACCCCGGCCGTCAATACCCCGATGCCCATCATCGGGCCGGTAAAGAGATAAGACAGGCCCGGTACCGCACCCAGCGTCGTTTCCAGAAACGGTTGGACGACGTCGGCGAAAACCGGTGCCAGCACGAACAGGCCCCACATCCCGAAAATAACGCTTGGTATGCCCGCCAACACTTCAATGGCCGTTCCCATCGGACGGCGTAACCCGACGGGACACAGTTCGGTTAAAAACAGGGCGATACCGAAACTTAACGGCACCGCGATCAGCAAGGCAATCGCCGACGTCACCAGCGTACCCCAAATAGCGATGGCGGCCCCGTAAACGTCGTTGACCGGGTCCCATTCCACCGTCGTGATAAATCGCCAACCGAATGCCTTGAATGCCGGCACTGAACTGATGAAAAGCGAAACGAGGATGCCTGCCAAAATCACCAGTACCGCCAGCGCGAACAGGAAGGTGATCCCGTGAAAAAGTCCGTCTTCCCACCGCTGACGGCGACCCGCGGCCTGCGTCCGGCCTGAAACCGGACGGCTTGTCTCTTCTGTCGCGTCCGCATGGGACGCTGAAGCGCTTTTTCGCAAAATGGAAACCGGTACACTCATCGAAACAGGCCTTTTCATAGCTTCGCTTTTCGTCCGAAAACCGCCGCCGGAAATACTTCCGACCGACGGCCCACCGCAGAACCGCTCACAACACACCGGACAGTTGTTTCTGTCTCATGCCGTGTCATTTCCAGATAACCTGGCCGCCTGTTCCTTTCAGTCCGGTCTTCCAGGCAGTTTCAACCATCCGGACAACCGGGGCCGGTAAAGGAACGTAATCCAGCTCGGATGCCATTTGACCGCCGTTTTTGAATGACCAGTCAAAGAACTTCACCACTTCAGCCCCTTTGGTCGGGTCAGTCTGGACTTTTTGCATCAAGATGAAAGAAGCCCCCGTAATCGGCCAGCCGGACTGATTCGTCAAAATTACCCCGAAACCGGGCGTCTTTCCCCAGGGCGCCTTGGCAGCGGCCTGCTTGAAAGAGGCTTCGTCCGGTGCCAGGAATTGGCCGTTTTTTCCTTTCAGCCGGGTGTAAGCGATACGGTTCTTCCTGGCGTAAGCGTATTCGACGTAACCGATTGCCCCCTTGATCCGTTGAACGTTGGCGGCAACCCCTTCGTTACCCTTGCCGCCGACACCGGTTGGCCATTTGACTGCCGTACCGGCCCCGACTTTTTTCCTGAATTCCGGGCTGACCTTGGACAGATAGTCTGTCCAGAGAAAAGAAGTACCCGAACCGTCGGCGCGGTGGACGACCGTAATCGCGGAGGCCGGTAACGGGACGTCCGGATTCATCGCGGCAATCCGGGCATCGTCCCACCGCGTCACTTTCCCCAAATAGATGTCGGCAATCAGATCACCGGACATTTTCAGTTGACCGGGTTTCACGCCGTCCAGATTGACGATGGGAACGACACCGCCCAGAATCACCGGAAACTGCACCAGACCGGCCGCTTCCAGTTCCTCT
>DBGFLV010000171.1:0-8201 GCA_048528425.1 Oxalobacter sp.
TCAGATGCGCTTTATAACGGGCCACGTCGTCGTCGATTTGAGGGTTTTTGATGACATCGTTACACATGAACGTGGGGAGCGGAGACATACCGATGAACTGGTTGGCCTTGTGGAAGGGGAACAGCACGGCGTCCACACCCTTGCCTTCAAAGAACTGGTCGGCGTCGGAAAAAGCGTCAGCAGGCGCGTTCCACGTTATGGAAAACAAGTATTTTTTCCTGTGACAAAGACCGCCGGAACCGTAGTGTTTGTTGGGCGCGTTGCGACTTCGGCCGTCACTTTCGTACAACTTTCCATGGCCGCCCGTAAAAACCTCGTCGACGTATTTTTTCATGATCCAGGGTGCTTCCATCCACCAGGCGGGCATTTGGTAAATGACGGCATCGGCCCAGACGTAGTTACCGACTTCTTCATCAACTGTGTACCCGTCGTCGATGCGGGTTGTTTTGACGTTGTGGCCCAGTTCTTCCAAGGTGTCGCGGGCTACGTCGCTCAGGTAATTGTTCAGGTTTCCCTCTGAATTGGCAAAGCGTTTGGAGGCGTTGAGGATCAGAATGTGACTCATGGCGTATTTCCCAGCTCTAGGTTGATTGAAACAGCATTTTCTGTGACAGCAGTGATTGATTGTAACGGGGCGACCGCACTTTTGTCGGTCCTTTCAAACCCTTCTACCCTACCGCAAACGAGTGTTTCAACCCTTCCCGTCGGGATGAACAGCCGGCGACGTTCAGGTACGACGTCATCGGGCTGGAAAGGTCGTCCGTAAACAGGGCAGTGACCATTTGAAAAGTGCCTTTAGCAGGGACTCCCGGTACGGGCGAAAGTTCATATCGAATGCCGGTGCCGGGCTGCCCGGTTTTTCTGTTGAATCTTCACCTTTAAAGGACGAAATTTGAATTGGGTCGGGAATGGCTGCCCGTTACAAAAAACAGATTGTCTGGAAAGCAACCGGATACGTCCCGGTGCGCCTGGCAGTGACATCCGGAACGTCCCGGACATTTTCCAAAGCGACCCGGCACTTCGTTCAAAAAAGGGCAAGATACGAAAGACGGTTGTGTCTGCGCCGATACGGCGAACGTGTGTTCTTCCGGCGGCCGGAAACGGACGCTTGTTACAGAGGGAAACCCTGCCTTTCCCGACGGGATTGTCGGCAGACGCGCAACAAACCGGGCCTGTTTACGGTCATTGTCCGGATACCTGTCTCTGTCTGAAACCCTGTTTTCGGTTATTGTCAACTCCGGCTTTGAACAGCTGTGTTTCAATAGGGGCGATTCGCCAGGAATCCTCTCGAATGTCCCGATCAATGTCAAATAACATACGGAAAACGGTCGATTCCATTGTTTCCAGGTGGCAATTTTTATGCAGATATGGCATGTTTGCCTGAAAACAAACGATGATCTTCCCGACGGATACGAAGCGACTCTTTCATCGGCAAACAGGGAAAGTTTTTGATGGGGGAAAATGGAGCGTGCAAGCTCTTTTTCCGAGAAACCGGAGCCGCCCCCACAGAGGCACAGCGTGCCGTCCCGGTCGTTGTGCCCGTACTTTTTTAGGAGAAACAAATATGATCTTGTTGAAAGAAACGATTGGAAACCTGACTGATCCCTCTCGTTTCTCGCTGACGAAATGGCGTGTGACGGGCGTTTTCAGGGCGCTGGTCGAAATCGGTTTGATCGTCGTCGGGAGTGTCGGCAGTGTCGGTGCCGAACCGATTTATTACTATACAGGCAGTACGACTTCCGGGGCAGCCGGTGACACGGAAAACTGGCAGACAGCCGATGGCACCCCTGTTCAAAACCTCGTGATCCGGGAAGAAGGGAACCCGGTGGTGTACCGTTTTCAATCCGGCACTTATGACGGGAGTAAAGCGTCTTCCCCCGTCTGGTTGGCAGGCGAAGAGAAGGGCGTGCACATCGTGTCGGACGGCCCTGTCACGCTTCAAAATTGGGGAGGAGGCATTCCGCCCAACCAGGGAGTGGTCACGGCCTTGAACGGGGAAGTCGTCTTTGGTGACGACGTCTCCATTCTGGACAATTATTCTTCCGGGGCCGCTACCCGGGGAGGCGGCGCGGTCTATTCTGGTAAACGCATTGTGTTTGGCGACAATGCCCGATTGATCCACAACATGACAGCGCCACCTATTAGTGGTGCCTATTACGGGGGTGGCGCCGTTTTTCTGAACGGCGCTCCCGATGGAGAAGTCGTCTTTGGAAAAAACGCGATTGTCGAAAAAAATGAAGCCTATTACGGCGGAGCGATATACGCCCTGGGTAACGTCCATTTCGGAGAGGGCGCGGTCATTCGGGAAAACCGGGCTCCTACGCAAGGTGGAGCGCTGCGGGTCACCGGGACGTTGACTCTGCGGGAAGGTTCTCTGGTGGAAGCCAACCGGACTGATGATGAAAGGTCGACGACTTACGGCGGGGCGGTTTTTCTGGACGGTACCGCGGCCATTTCGGGCACCGCTTTCAAAAACAATCGAACTGCGTCCACCGGTAACGGCGGAGCGATTTACGTCCAGAACGGTTCCGTACGTCTTTCGGACGGAACGCTTATGGAGGGCAATCAGGCTTCCAAAGGCGGAGCCGTGCTTGCCAACAAATCAAGCGTCAAGACGAGTGATTCTGCCTGGAAAGCCAACAGTGCCGCTCACGGCGGAGCCGTGACGGTTTTGAGTGGTTCCCTCACGGTACAGGAAGAAAACGGTGGAAAAAGCGGGGCGGGTACCGTCTTCGAAAGCAATACGGCCTCCACCGCGGGAGGAGCGATTTATGCACAGAACAGCCCCGTGGTTCTGGGAAGCGGTACACGGCTGGAAGGCAATCAGGCTTCCAAGGGCGGCGCCGTCTACGCGACGGGAGACGGAACGACCCGCCTTGTCGTCGCTGATACCGTGTTCAAGGGCAATACGGCGTCTGCCAGTGGCGGAGCGGTCCACGCGCAACTTACCGATGTTTCTCTTGGGAAAGGGACGCGGCTGGAAGGGAATCAGGCTTCGATGGGTGGAGCCGTCGCTGCTGTACAAAGTAACCTAACCGTGACCGACGTGGTGTTCAAGGACAATGTCGCATCCCAGGCTGGGGGGGCTCTGTTCCTTCAAAGCGGAAGCCTTCTTTTCAACGTCACCCAAACGGCCGTTATGTCCGGCAATACCGCCGGGACGGGTGGATTGATGTATTTGACGAAGTCCGACGCCACCTTTGACGTCGCCCGGGGGGTGCAATTGCAAATAGGCGATCCGCTTTATTCCGGTTCGGACGTTCACATGGATTCTCTAGGGGTGATGGCATCGGCTTCATTAAAGAAAACGGGCGCCGGAGAACTGAAGATCAATTCCCCGATGGATGACGTGGCAGGCACGGTCAGCGTGGAAGAGGGAACCCTGCGCGTCGCCCGCCACTGGGCCATCAACAACACGGTAGCGGTCAAGGGCGGTGCACTGGACATGCCCTCGTTTTCTTTTTCAGGAGAGGATGGCAAGCTGACGATTGAAGGCGGTACGCTATTGACCCGGACGGGACAAATTTTCGATACGGCGCTGGATGAAACAGGCTTGAACAGCGAACCGGGAGAAGTCAGGAAAGCAGTACAGGGACGTCTGGAGTTCGATTCGGGCCTGATCGGATTTACCGACGAGAAATACAACCTGGCCTACGCCGGGAAAGCGGCGCAGACTCTGGGCGCGAACTATGCGGGAAGCGACGGACAGCCGGGCGACAAGGAAATCACCTTCACGGGAGAGCTGGTCAGTAAGACGGAACCGGTTCCCCCTGAAGAGGTGAAACCGGCCCCGGAACCCGAGCCGACGCCGGGGCCGGTGGGAACAGTGGGGGTAGACGATCTGAACGAAAACGGTATTCACAACGTCGTATTGGGGAACGTCACTGTGACCACAGCAAGCGGAACCGGGACGGCGGAAGGGCAAAATCTCATTGTGGGTTCAACCCATGTTGATCACGAGCAATTCAGCCAGGCCAAGGCGTTGCCGGGAAGTATCGGCGGCCGCAATCTGGATTTAGGCACCGCAGGAAACGGCGTGACCATCGTGGGCGGTCATTATCTGACCCTGGTGGGTAAAGAAACCGATACTCCGCTGATCCGTTCGGGAAGCGACGGAGAAAAAGCCGTAGACGTTTACGTGGGGGGGAAAGTAAACGGAACGCACACGCCGGGTACGCTGAATCTGGGTAGCGTCGCGATGCCCTCGGGCGGTACGCTGAAAGGAAACGTGCAACTGGCCGAAGCGAGCAGTCTGAACGTGCGAGCCGGAGAACACCGGATCAGTGGCGAAACCGGAAACGGCGGAAAGAACGTGCCAGGCGTCAGCAATCACGGCGGTACGGTGACCGTTGGAGAAGCGGCGACGTTACACACCAGCGTAAAACAGACGACTGGACAAACCCGGGTTGCGGGAACCCTGTTCTCTCCGTCGGTCGAACTGGAAGGAGGGCGCCTGACCGTATCCGGTGCAGCCGACATCGGGCGTTTGGCGCAAAAGGGAGGAGAAACCGCCATTGAAGGCCAGACCCGGACGCGAAGCCTGGAAGCGACGGGGGGAAGCGTGAAGGTGAGCGGAACGCTGGAAACCGAACGTCTGACCGGCAACACTTCCGCCCGGATCACGGTAGGAAACGACACAACGGCAGGCCGACTGATTGCCGCCTCGGCCACGTTGGGCGGAGCGAGCCTTTTCCTCGATCCGGCCTGGAAAGGCAACGACACCATAGAGACGGCCTCACACGGTGCTGTGGTACTCGATCATGGAAAAGTGGACGGGAAACTCGCTGTCGGGCGCAACGCCCTCTTGGTACTGGGTACACCGTCCACCGAAGAAACCGTCAACCTGTTTAATACCGCTGGACTGCGCTGGGGGCAGGAGGGAACGACTGCCGCTCTCTCGCTCGTGACACCCCACCACCTCGATCCCGGACAGGGCGCCCTCGTCGTGGACGGTGCGTTGACAGCGGCTCCTGCAGTGAAAACCAACAGCGCGACCTTCGGCAAAGACTCTCTCCTGATCGTCGACGCTGCAAGCCTGAACGGACAAGCCGCGCTGACTTCGGAGGGGGGCCAACTCGACGTGGCAGAAAAAGCCGGATTGTTGCTGGGCAACGTGCAGGAAGGCCAATACCTAATCACAAGCGGCTTTGAAGACACGGCAAGCGTCAAAGGCTGGCAGGGAGAGCAACTGACTACACCTGACCAGCTCATCGCCTTAAGCCTCGACAAAAGCGATCCGGGAACTGTCAAGGTGAGGGCCGACGTCAAAGACAGCCGGACTTTCCTGCCGGGCGTGGCTATACCCGACACCTTAAACAGGGTGTGGCGTACTGGACGAAACGCTACCGGAAGCGCCAACGCGGGTATCGCCTTCGTCTCGAAAGCCGTCGACACCCGTTATCTGGCCCAGGAAGACACCGTCAGGACTTTAAATGGAGCTGCACAACTGGCCGTTGCGGCGGGCGTGCAGGCGACGACCTTACAGACAAGCGAGACTGTCAACCGTGTTTTATGGGAACACCTGTCTTTGACCGGCGAAGCCGATCCGGGAGAAAACACGACACTCGGCGGCAAAGGCGTCTCCTTGTGGGCGAATCTGCTCTACCGGGACAGCGACAGCAGCGGCTTGCGTGCAGGTCTCTTCAGCGCTGACTACAAAAACGACTTCGGAGGTCTCCTCGTCGGTGCCGACGTCACCGGAGAAGGTCCCGACACCCAACGTTACCGTGTGGGAGGAGCCGTCAACGTCGGCAAAGGGAACAGCCACAGTCGTGGCGACTTCAGTCCGAGTCGAAACGACTACGACAGCTACGGCCTGAGCGCCTACGGTACCTGGCGACAGGGTGACACCCAGCTTATGGCGGATCTGGGCTATCAGAAAAGTGATAACGAGCTGAAACAAGATGTCCCGGCCGCTTTGGGCGGAAAACTCGAAGCCGACGTCGCCGGTCGGGTCTGGACTGTCGGTGCACGTGGAGAACACCGTTATCCAACCGACATAGTAGACGTCACCCCGCACGTCGGAGCGCGCTACCTGAGAATCAAAACCGACGCTTTCACGACTCACAACCGGGAAGGAAACGTCTTCCACACCGCCAAAGACACCCGAAACCTGTGGCAACTGCCGATCGGCATTACGCTGAGTCGGAATTACCTGGCTGAAAACGGATGGACAGTGAAACCGAGACTGGACATCACCTTCACGGCGGTGACAGGAGACCGGGACGCGACCACGCGAGTAGGCATTCCGGGCGTAGGGACGAGCGACGTCACGAGCAGCGACGTCGTGGACAGCTCGGCCTGGAGTGGAATGCTGGGTTGGGAAATGGCAAAAGACCGGACACGGGTGGGCGTGCAGGTGGGGTATGAAAAATCGGACACGATACGTTCAAGAGGTGCCATGTTGACGGTCGCACATCGGTTTGACTGAATAGGAAACCTGACAAAAACTCTCCGTTAAAGGGCGGCTTTCCTTCCGGAAAGCCGCTTTTTTCGCCTGGTATGTATTGAACCGTCAGACCGGTCATCGAATAGCCGATCGTCCTGTTCCGGTTAACGGGATCAACGGAGAATCCGATGTGCCGGTTTTTTTTGCTGTTTTCGCCGTGGCTGGTAAAAGACGTTCGGGAAAGCCTTTCCCTGAACGTCGGCTACAGCGATGTTGGGTTCCGGATGAAAACAAAGGTCAAGACCGGTTTGACGACGTCTGAATAAGTGGAATGAGGTTTTGACCTAAACCGACATTTATCCGTTAACATGGCAACATTGTTACAGCGACGTTTTGTGCCATGACCGAAAAAACGCTGCCGATAATCATTGCCGAGACCGAAAGACTGCTTCTTCGTGAACTGAACGACGAAGATTATCCCGACCTGTGCCGTGTGTTACAGGATGAAGAGGTGACTTACGCTTACGAACGGACTTTTTCTGACCGCGAAATCGGATTTTGGTTACAGGCACAATACCGGCATTATCGGGAAGACGGTTTCGGGATGTGGGCCGTCGTGCTGAAGGAAACTGGGAAAATGATCGGACACGCCGGCGTTTCTCTCCAGTCACAGGATAACAAGGACGTACATGAAATCGGTTACCTGTTCGAAAAGGCTTGCTGGGGCAAGGGGTACGCTACCGAGGCGGTGGCGGCTTGCGTAAAAACGGCGTTTGATACGCTGGGACTTGAACGGGTTTATTCCGTTATCCGGACGGACAATCTGGCGTCCCGGAGTGTGGTCCGTAAAAACGGGATGCACATTGTCGAGACCGTTTATCGTCTCATGAAAGGGAAGGCGATTCCGCATTACGTGTATTGTCTCGTCCGTCCACAAGTGCGGGAAAAGGAACGGCTTTTGTAAAAGCACATCTTTTCAACGGACTTCCTTGCGATAATCTCCTGCCAGCGAAGCCCCTCCGCCACAAAAATACATCAGTTCGTTACGGTCGTCCGGATTCAGAGTGAAGACGTTCAGGGTGTCGGCTTTAGTGCCGGGACGGATAACCAGAACCCCTTTCATGTCGGGTTCGACGTTTTGAAGAGGGATGTCGATTTGCCCTTGGGTGACGGTTCCTTTTGCGTGGAAGCGGCAGCCTTTGGGTGCACCGGAAAAGTCGATGCTGACGACGACGTCACTAACGGTTTCTCCCCGGATTTTCAAGATTTGCCGGTAGCCTGTCCCGTCCTCGCTCCCCTGTATCCAGTCACCGGCAAAAAAGACGGCATTTTTGACCCGCATTTTTTGCAGTGTGTATTGATTGGTGTGTTCCGGATACGGTTTTCCGGCCGGGTCGAGTACGTCGATCGAATCCCGACCGGCCTGGAAAAACCGGTTTCCGGCCGGAAACCGGGCGGTGATTTTGCCTTTTTCGTTCATTTTCCAGGTACCGGATTCGGTCGTGAACGGTTTGCCGGTTCCTTCGTAGAGTGTGGATTGCGCGACTGTTCCCTCAGGATCGAACGTCACGGCGATCTGAATGCCGGAGCAGTCGGAGCAGGGAAGCGTTCCGGTATAGGTTCCCTGTGGTAATTGAACCGTTTCAGACGGTGTCTGGCGACAACCGGCCGATAAAGCGATAAAGAAAAACGGCAAGAGAAGTCGAATCAAACGTGTCATGGGATGTGCCCGGCCGATGGATCGGTGTGACGCCAGCATAACGAAAAGACGAAGAAAGGGTTTGATTTCGGCAAAGCTCCGTTCATGTGTGCC
>DBGFLV010000172.1:0-3561 GCA_048528425.1 Oxalobacter sp.
AGAAACTGGGGGTTACCGTTCCGCTCTACATCCTGAAGGCGGATGGCGGGACGATTGAAGTGGAGCAATCCCGGGAAACACCGGTCCAGACAATTCTGTCCGGGCCGGCTGCCACGATCATGGGCGTTTTACCGTACGTATCGCCCGAAAAGGATTCCATTTCCGTCGATATCGGAGGTACCACGACGGACATTGCGCTGTTTGCCGATGGAGTACCGCTACTGGAACCTCAGGGAATCACCATCGAAAATCACAAAACATCGGTTCGGGGTCTGTTGACGCATTCTATCGGCGTGGGCGGAGACAGTCACGTCCGTGTTGAAGACGGTGTCTTGCGACTCGGCCCGGAACGGTTGGGTGCGGCAATGGCGTTCGGTGGCCCGGTTCCGACGCCGACGGACGCGCTGATCGTTTCAGGACTGGCCGACATCGGAGATAAGGATAAAGCTGTGGACGCCATGAAACAGTTGGCTTTCGAATTGAAGACGACGCCTGAGGAAGTAGCGAACCAGGTCGTCGATCTGGCTTCCCAGCTGATTGTCGACAAAATCCGCAGTATGCTCGACGAAATCAACAGCAAGCCGGTATACACCATTCACGAACTGCTGGAAGGCCGGAAGATCGAACCAAAGGAAATCCTGGTCGTGGGCGGTCCGGCGCCGTATATGGCCAAACGTATCGGAGAAATGATGAATTGTCCGGTCAATGTTCCCGACGATTCCGACGTCATCAACGCCAGCGGGGCGGCGACAGCCAGAACGACCGTCGAACTCAACATTGTGGCCGATACCGAAGCACAGGTTTTGAGTATTGCCGAAGAAGGCGTCCAGCAAGAGATTTCGAGACGGTTTACGCTCGATGACGTGATTGCCCTGGGAACTGAGAAACTGATCAAGAAAGCCAGACAGGCCGGTGCGAAAGACGAAGACATCGTTGTCGAAGTAGCCGACAGTCAGGTATTCAACGTGGTTAGAGGTTACTCCACCACGGGTAAAAACATGCGGGTCAGACTTCAGGTCAAACCGGGTCTGATCAAAGACGAATCGAATTAAAAGGGGCTTTCGTGAAAAAGAAAACAGGACTGGTTTTTTTCCCGGCATACGATTACGCGATCACGCCTACGCATCCGGAGCGTGAGGAACGGCTGCTTTATACACAAGATCAGGTCGTTGAAGAAGGTCTTCTGGATTTCGACAACATTCGGGAGTACAAGCCTGATCTGGCGACACCCGCCGATATCAACCGGGTTCATTTTTGCGTACCGAGTATTGAGGACATCGTTCATACCTCGCATCTGGTTTCCGTTGGCGGGACGTTGACTGCCGCTGACAAGGTGATGACGGGTGAAGTGGACAACGCTTTCGCGCTGGTGCGTCCCTGCGGCCATCATTCCATGCGTGTGGTTCACGGCAGTCGCGGTTTCTGCACACTGAACATGGAAGCGATCATGATCGAGTACATCCGGCACAAGTATGGGGTCAAACGAATTGCGGTCGTCGATACGGACTGCCACCACGGTGACGGTTCGCAGGACATTTTCTGGCACGATCCGAATACGCTGTTCATTTCCATGCATCAGGATGGTCGAACACTGTATCCCGGTTCCGGTTTTCCGGACGAGGCAGGAGGCCCCAACGCGTACGGTTCGATCGTCAATTTGCCGATGCCGCCGGAAACGTGCGAGGAAGGGTTCTTGTATACACTGGACAATATCGTCATGCCGCTGCTGGACGATTTCAAGCCCGAACTGATCATCAATTCGGCCGGACAGGACAATCATTATTCCGATCCGATTACGAACATGAAGTTCACGGCACAGGGTTACGCCATTTTGAATGACCGGTTAAAACCCGACATCGCTGTTTTGGAAGGGGGATATTCGATTGAAAGTGCGCTGCCTTACATCAACACCGGCATTATTCTGGCTATGGCGGGACTGGACTACAGCCACATCCGTGAACCTGATTACGATCCGCGTAACCAGATTCAGTCACCGCATATCACCAGCTATCTGAAACAGTTGAAGGATTACACGCTGGAAAACTGGAAAAATCGGGAAGCGCTGAAACGCAAGGTTTATCCGAACCAACCGTTCCATCGCCGCAATCGCAGCATTTTCTACGACACCGATTACATTCGCGAAACACAGACCGAAACGGTCAGGACGTGTCCGGATTGCGGCGGTGCTGTTGTGATTGATTCCCAGGCGGATACCGGAAGAAACAGCCACGTCAAGGCTGTCCAGATTCCGCGTTACGCGTGTGACGCGTGCCGGAAATGGGGCGAGCAACAGTTCGAACAAGGCAAGAAAGAAGGCTACGCCCAGGTTTTCCTCCAAGACAAGGACAAGGATTTGTATCTCGTCGACGAATGAGTCGGAACGCTTGTCAAAACGAGGGTTCAGCAAAAAAGCCAGCTTTTGCTGGCTTTTTTGCATGGAAGGATCCGGCTCCGCTCCTGTAAAATCGCTGCGACAAGGATTCAGCTTTTTACGGAAGGGTCATTGTCTGAAGTCGTTCCGTTGGTCTAGGATGTAAAACGTTCAGCTTGCCGAATGAGACCGGATTTGCCATAACAACCTTGTTTTCCCACGGGTCACGCACAACCGCAAGCGTGCTGTTGTCGTTTACACATGGAAAAGTTACCTGCCTTGTTCTCTGACAGCTTGCCCAGTTCGATAACCGTACCGGTACAGCCGAAAGTCACTACGTCGCTGCCCAGATAGTCTTGCATCTGTTGCATGGCCTTGTCGCCGGTACAATGGCACGGGATCAGGAAATCCATGTTCCAGCTTTTCATGGCCAGAAGGGTTTGAGCCATGCGTTCGGAGGACGCACGTATCAGATGCATACCGCCGACAATACCGGAGATTTTTTCAATACCGCTGACCTGGCGGATGTAGTTGACGGTGTTGACCACACCCGAGTGACAGCATCCGAGCAGGATGACCAGTCCTTTGTCCGTTTCGAACCACATCGACATATCGTCAGAAACCGGATCGGGTTTTCTGCCTTCAACGTCCAAAAAGAGGGCGTCGCCGACGTCTTCAAACGTCGTCAGGCGGGGAACGGGACCTGTCGCCGCCACACCGGGCAGGAAGTAGTGAGGAGCCGTCAGCACGTGTTTCTGGTCAGGCGGCAATGAGGCGAAAATGTGCTTGGCACGAGCGGGAGGAGACCAATTTAGCGCCGCTTCTCCCGGCCGACAACAAAAACGGTCTGCTTCGATGTTTTCACCGCAATAGAGGGGAGCGTGAGGGTTCAGCGCGTAAAAGTCAGCCAGGTTATCGGTATGGTCATCGTGACCATGGCTTAAAACCAATACTTCCGCTTCGGCTAGATTGATACCCAGACGTTCGGCATTTTTCAAAATGACGTCTTTTTGGCCTGTGTCAAACAGGATACGACGGTCGCGTATTGTGATCCAGGCAGCAAATCCATGCACGCATTCCAGCCCTTCACCTGCTTTATTGTCGACAAGTAAAGTGATACTGGAAGGTTTTTGATCGCATTGACATGAATGATCTGTTGAGATGCTAGACATGATGTTATTCCATTGGAT
>DBGFLV010000173.1:0-7972 GCA_048528425.1 Oxalobacter sp.
AAAGCGAAATAAACCTCAACGAATTTATTATTGACGACCTCCCCGAAATGCATAAGAATGAAACCGTAGTTGACGAGTCTTATTCAACAAAAGCCGGTCAATAACGGCTTTCGAGAGTGACGTTGTTGTTTACGCTTGTTTTATAACCGGTTTTTTTTAGGGAGAATAAATCATGTTCCAAAAAATACTCATCCCGACAGACGGATCCGCGTTGGCAACCCAAGCCGCATTGGCCGGGGTCGAAATGGCGAAAAAGGTGGGTGCCGAAGTCGTTTGCGTCTTTGTAGCCGGTGAGAATCAGGCTGCTGTTTTCGATTTTTCCCACGTGAGACCGGAAGCCCATTGGCCGACCAACGCAGAATACGAAAGCGCCGTCAAAGACGCGGCAAAAGAATTCATGAAGCCGGTACAGGAAGCCGCTGCTGCGGCAGGTGTGACTTTCACCGAAGAAACCTTCATTTCCAATTCACCGGCTCTCTACATTGTATCGGCCGCTGAAAAAAACGGTTGCGACCTGATCTATATGGCTTCCAGAGGACGTGCCGGCTGGGAAAAAATGTTGTTGGGCAGTGTCGCAGCACAGGTCATTACAGCCAGCCCGATTCCTGTTCTCGTCTATAAAGTGAAAAAAGAACAACTTCCGCCGAAAACGAAAGTGGCCTACTCCGATCTGATACCTATGGTATAAGCACGTTAACCGTTTCGCCGACCTCCGGTACCGGCGAAACGGCAACAATCTACTGTTGTCCCGACAGGCCGGATTGGCTTATGCTTTGACAAGAAGCCCGAGCATAGACTGCCCCTTGCAGGCGGCACGTTTCAACCTGTCGTTGACACCTCTCCACGCTTCCCCATCCGGTGTCGCTTCCACGACGATCACGTCAGCACCCATCCGGTCAAGACGGCGCAATGCGGCATACAACTGATGGGAATAAACGTCCGCATTGGCGGACAAGGCTGTTTCCGTCGTTACCCGCGGGGCTCTTTCCGAAGCGAAAGGGGAATAACGCAACAAGGCAACCCGGCGTTTCGCCGCTTCCAGACGTATCAGTGTAGAAAGCACTTCACCGGTGGGTACGATAACAACCGGCGTTTGCGGTGCGTAATGCGAGGCTAAAGTGCCCGACGCTCTGGGAGCGGCCGCATCGGGAGCGCTCGGCAGCCTGCCGATGACGTCGGCTATCTGCACGGCGCTGATTTTTCCTGGGCGCAACAATACCGGCCCCGTCGTTTCGAGGCGAGACAAGTCGACAATTGTCGATTCAATGCCGACTTCACTTTGTCCCCCGTCCAGTATGAGGCCCAAACGCAGGTCACCGTCGAACTCCTCCCGGACATGCTGGGCCATTGTCGGGCTGACACGACCGAACCGATTGGCTGAAGGCGCAGCGACACCGCCTTTTCCCTGACGAAAAGCATTCAGCAAAGCCTGCGCAACCGGATGCGACGGGCAACGTAAACCGATCGAATCCTGTCCACCTGCCACTTCAGGAGGAACATGCGGTGCCCGCTTCAAAACCAGCGTCAACGGCCCCGGCCAGAATGTGTCGATCAGTTTTTCCGCTTCCCGGGAAACCGGACCGGACCAGTAAGCAATGTCGCTTCCCTGGGCGACATGGACAATCAACGGATGATTGGCCGGTCGTCCTTTCAATGCATAAATCGCTGCAATAGCCGATGGATTTTCGGCGTCCCCGCCCAAACCGTAAACGGTTTCCGTCGGGAAAGCGACCAACCGTCCGGATTCGAGAAGCCGGACGGCTTCCATAATGTCTTCACCTTTTTTCATTCCGCATCAGGCTGTCAACAAGCGCAAAGCTTCGTTGTATTTTTCCACCGTTTTAGCGGCGACTTCTTCGGGCAACCGTGGGGCAGGCGCCTTTTTGTCCCAGGGCTGGCTATCCAGCCAATCACGAACATATTGCTTGTCGAACGAAGGAGGCGACATACCGACCCGATAACTGGACGCTGGCCAAAACCGGGAAGAATCAGGTGTCAATATTTCATCAATGAGATAAACGTTTCCAGTGTCGTCCAGCCCGAATTCAAACTTGGTGTCGGCAATCACGATCCCTTTAGTCGCGGCAAACTCGGCTGCTTCTCGATATAACGTAATGGCCAAATCGCGTACTTTTTCCGCCACGTCGGCACCGACAATTTCCTTCATCTTTTCAAAGGAAATGTTCTGGTCGTGTTCACCTGCTTCGGCTTTGGTCGAGGGAGTGAAAATCACCTCGGGCAATTTTTGTGCTTCCTGTAACCCTTCCGGCAACCGGATACCGCAAACGGTACCGGTCTGCCGGTATTCTTTCCAGCCTGTCCCGATAAGGTAACCGCGCACAATGGCTTCAATCGGCAGAGGTGAGAGTTTTCTGACGACAATGGCACGACCCTTGACCTGATCGCGCTCTTCGGGGGCGACCACCGATTCCGGATCAATATCCGTCATGTGATTGGGCATCAACTGACCGAATTTGGCAAACCAGAAATTCGACAACTCGGTGAGAATCCGGCCCTTGCCCGGAATGGGATCTTCCAGTACGACATCAAATGCGGAAAGCCGATCGGTCTGGATGACCAGCATCTTGTCGTCGCCAACCGCATAAATGTCGCGAACCTTGCCGCGATGCAGAAAAGGCAGCGATTGGAGACAGGTTTTCATCAATCCAGCCACAAGACACCTCCGTCAATCCAGTTCGGGCAAGGTAGCCTTGCGGACTTTTTCCGACTGTTTTTCGCGGAAGGCAACCAGCTTTTTCTTCAGGTCGTCATTGTCGAGTGCCAAAACGGCAATAACGGCCAGCGCAGCATTGGCCGCTCCTGCCTCACCGATAGCCAGTGTCGAAACCGGAATCCCTTTCGGCATCTGGACAGTAGCCAGCAGTGAATCCAGCCCCTTCATGTATTTGGAAGGAATGGGAACCCCGAAAACCGGCAAAACAGTATGCGATGCCACGACACCGGCCAGATGGGCGGCACCGCCGGCACCGGCGATGAAAGCCTTGCAGCCGCGTCTTTCCATACCGGCGATCCATTCTCCCAATTCATCGGGTGTTCTGTGAGCCGACAAGGCACGGGCTTCGAATGAAACGCCGAAGTCCCGGCACATTCGGGCCGCTTCTTTCATGACGTCCCAATCGGAAGTGGACCCCATCACAATCCCCACCCACTTTTCTTCTTTATTTTTTTCAGCCATTTTCTACTCGATCAAGAATGCAGTTTTCAAAACAAGGCAGGTGCGCCCGGTTCCGGACGCACCTGCTTATTGTGCTACTTTTTTCGGAAAAACGATATTATTTCACGATTTGGGCGAGTTCGCCTTTTTTATATTTTTCCGCCATCTTTTCCAGCGGAATCGGCCTGATTTTCGCAGCCTGTCCGGCACTGCCGAAAGCAATGTAACGCGAAAGGCACATCTTTTTTGCTTCTTCCTTCGCCGCCTTCAGATAGTCACGCGGATCGAAATGCGACGGGTTTTGCACCATATAGCGGCGGATAGCTGCGGTCATGGCCAGCCGAATGTCCGTGTCGATATTGATTTTACGAACGCCGAATTTGATGCCTTCCTGAAGTTCTTCCACCGGGACCCCGTACGTTTCCCGAATGTCCCCGCCGTACTCACGAATGATCGCCAACAATTCTTGTGGAACGGATGAAGAACCGTGCATGACCAGATGGGTGTTGGGTAAAAGAGCGTGAATTTCTTTCAACCGGTCGATAGCCAGCATCTCTCCCGTCGGCTTACGGGTAAATTTGTAGGCGCCGTGAGAAGTACCGATAGCAATAGCCAATGCGTCGCACTGGGTTTCCCGCACAAACTCGGCTGCCTGTGCCGGATCGGTCAACAACTGTTCCCGCGTCATCGTACCTTCCGCACCGTGTCCATCTTCCTTGTCGGCCTTCATGGTTTCCAGCGAACCGAGCACGCCGAGTTCGGCTTCGACCGTCACGCCAACGGCATGGGAAAACTTGACGACCTCCTGGGTCACTTCCAGATTATAGGTATACGTCGAAGCGCTTTTACCGTCTGGCATTAGCGAACCGTCCATCATGACCGAGCTGAAACCGGAACGGATAGCGGCCATGCAAACCGCAGGGGACTGGCCGTGGTCCTGATGCATCACAACGGGAATGTCCGGATAGGCTTCAACTGCCGCTTCGATCAAATGACGCAGGAAAGGTTCGCCGGCATAACGTCTGGCACCGGCAGACGCCTGCATGATGACAGGTGAATTCACTTCGGAAGCCGCTTCCATGATGGCTTGCACCTGTTCCAGATTGTTGACGTTAAACGCGGGCAAACCATAACCGTTTTCGGCGGCATGATCCAGCAATTGACGCATGGATACGATAGACATCTGTTTCTCCTTGACTGTGTTTATTGAGCTCGTTGCATCAGTACTTCAACGGCAGGCAATGTTTTGCCTTCCAGAAATTCCAGAAAAGCGCCACCACCGGTCGAGATGTATCCCATCTTGTCGCCGACGTGGTATTTGGCAATCGCTGCCAGGGTATCTCCCCCACCCGCGATCGAAAACGCATTCGAGTGGGCAATCGCTTCTGCCACGGCCTTCGTACCACTTCCGAACTGGTCGAACTCGAAAACGCCGACAGGACCGTTCCACACAATCGTCCCTGCCTTTTCGATCAGACCGGCATACTTTTTCGCCGTTTCGGGTCCGATGTCTAAAATCATGTCATCCGGTTCGACTTCGGTTACCTTTTTCACCGTAGCCGGCGCGTCGGCGGTCAACGACTTGGCGCAAACGACGTCGACCGGCAAAGGCACGGAAGCTCCCCGATATTTCATGACCGCCATAATCGACTTGGCTTCTTCCACCAGATTTTCCTCGATCAAAGAACGTCCTACCGGATAACCGGCTGCCAGAAGAAACGTGTTGGCGATGCCGCCTCCCACAATCAGACTGTCGACCTTGTCCGCCAGCGTCTTCAACACTTCCAGCTTGCCCGACACCTTGGCACCGCCGACGATGGCCATCAAAGGCCGGTAAGGATTGGTCATCGCTTTGGAAAGCGCGTCCAGTTCGGCAGCCAGAAGCGGCCCTGCACAGGCAACGGGTGCATATTTGGCAATCCCGTACGTACTGGCCTCGGCCCGATGGGCTGTACCGAACGCATCGTTGACGTAGACGTCGCACAACGCCGCCATTTTCTTGGCCAGCTCATCGCTGTTTTTCTTTTCTCCCGGATTGAAACGGACGTTTTCCAGCAAAACGACCTGACCCGGTTTGACGTCCACACCGTTTAACCAGTCGCGCTTCAATTCGACAGGCTGCCCCAGCAGTTCCGACAAGCGTTTCGCCACCGGAGCCAGCGATTCTTCCGGCGTGAACTGGCCTTCTTTGGGACGGCCCAGATGGGAAGTCACCATCACGGCAGCACCTCCTTTCAAGGCGTCCCGGATAGCTGGAATGGATGCGCGGATACGGGTGTCTTCAGTAATGTGGCCCTCGGCGTCGCGTGGGACGTTCAGATCGGAACGGATCAAAACCCGTTTTCCCTGGAGTTCGCCTTTGTCCACCAGATCGGTAAGACGTTTGAATGAAGGTTCGGATTGCATGGCAAGTGTTGTGCAGAGTGAAAGAATTTTTTTATTTTACCGTACCCAATGCGCCAGTAGCTATTTTGAAGTCTCCCGATTGTCCTAAATCAGAACCAAAAAAGTCACAGAACCATCTGATCCGCTCACAAATAGATTGTTTGTCTCCCTTATTCGATTAAAATGAAATTTTTGAGCAACATTCAGGAGAAATGGCATGTCCCCGATGCATGACCGTGACGGAAAAATCTGGCAGGATGGCAAACTGATCGATTGGCGAAGCGCCACTATTCACGTATTGACGCACTCCCTGCATTACGGCATGTCGGTATTCGAAGGCGTCCGTGCCTACCGGACTGCAAAAGGAACGGCGATTTTCCGTTTGCCCGAACACACGAAACGGTTGCTGAATTCTGCCAAAATTTTCCAGATGAACGTTCCCTACGACATGGAAACGTTAATGGACGCTCAAAAACAAGTCATTCGGGAAAACCGTCTGGAATCCGGTTACATCCGGCCGATCATCTGGGTCGGTTCCGAAATGCTTGGTGTTTCGGCCAAAAAAAACACCATCCACACTGCCATCGCTGCGTGGCCCTGGGGCGCTTATCTCGGCGAGGACGGCATCAACAAGGGAATTCGTGTCAAAGTCTCTTCCTACAGCCGACACCACGTCAACGTGTCACTGGTTCGTGCCAAGGCATCGGGTTATTACATCAATTCCATCCTGGCCAATCAGGAAGCCACCGCGGACGGCTATGACGAAGCCTTGCTGCTCGACACGGAAGGTTTCGTCTCTGAAGGTTCTGGAGAAAACGTGTTCATCGTCAAAAAAGGAAAACTTTACACGCCTGACTTGGCCAGCTGCCTGGACGGTATCACCCGGGACTCCGTCATTACGCTGGCGAAAGACCTGGGCATCGACGTGATTGAAAAACGAATCACCCGTGATGAAGTCTACTGTGCTGACGAAGCCTTCTTCAGTGGCACAGCCGCGGAAATCACACCGATCCGTGAACTCGACAATCGTCAGATCGGTACCGGTTCGAGAGGTCCCGTCACTGAAAAAATCCAGGCGCTCTTCTTTGACGTCGTCTCCGGAAAAGCGCCGAAATACGCTCACTGGCTTACTCCGGTCTGATTTGAGCGTCGTTATCCTGTTGAATCGGCGCCCCTCTGGAACAGCCCGTCAGCCTCTTCCGCTTTGTCGCGTTTTACGTTTTCGTTCATCCAGTCAAACTGAGGTGCCGCTGGAGAAAGCGGCGTCCCGCCAGTCGCAAGCCCTGAGGCGCTTCCCGGCTCCGAACCAGCAATCGACCTGACAAAACGCCCTGCGGCAAAGCAGGAGACAGACATTCGTTCTCTTCAGTTGACGGAAACGGAAGCTGTACCCGTAAAGCGGCAAGCTATGCGCCTGCTTTTTCGCTTTTCAGTCAAACAAAACCGTTTCTGATACTTCCGTTAAAACCGGAGAATCGCTGGTCATCTGAAAAAATGACGGATTTCGAGCATCGTTCTTATCCCGAAATCGTTTCCTGCGCCAAAACCGGACAGACGTAACATCAGCAAGGCGAGCAAAACAGTCGCTCTCAGCAGAAAGCAGGGCTGTTTTTCCTCAGTCAAGGAGAAAAGCCGCCATCCAATAAAACCGTACCGGTTTCTGTAAAAACAGCGCCAACAAAATCAGTCCTCAAAACCAGCGGACATCGGAAAAACAGATCGCCCGGCCGGCCATTTCATGCCGAAACCGGCCCGGCGCCCGACATGCGTTTCATCGTGAAAACCGGAAAGAGCGCGCGTCACTAGAAAAAACAGGCCGTCTCGCACACTCCCGGTACAGGGTCACGCCTGGAACGGCAGAAGTCTCAAAAAAACGCCTGTCCTGCCGAAAAACGGCATGAACCCGCCGCTTCATGAAACGGGCCGATCCGGTCTTCCTTATCCAACGGGCGGTCAACCGGACTGATGACGTCCCTTTTTTTAATCAATGAAAGTGTCGTCCGGCCACCTTGAAACAATCCTTTTAAAAGAATACGTTCCCGGACACTTCCGGAACAACACGCCGGCAATCGTAGACACGATGGATCGCCTCCTCGCTAGAGAATGCTGCCCAGCCGCCGGATCCCTTCTACAATCACGTCCGGTGTGGCATTCGTGTAATTCAGGCGCAGGGTATTGACGTCCTTTTTCGAGACATAAAAAGGATCGCCCGGCACGAACGCTACTTTCCGCTCCATCGCCCTGGGAAACAATTTCAGGGCAGACCGACCTTCCGGCAGAGTAGCCCAGATAAACATACCGCCCTCGGGTTTTGTGTAAGAAACCGTTTCCGGAAAATACCGCTCCATCGCCTCCAGCATCGCTGTCGATTGCGTCCTGTACAATTCCACGATTTTCCTGACGTGTTCCTCG
>DBGFLV010000174.1:0-2531 GCA_048528425.1 Oxalobacter sp.
TTATAAGGGGACGCATTGGCCGCAAAAATCCAGGTTTCTCCTCCTTCCAGAACCCGGGCATCCAAGGGGGTCTTCAGTTGACTGTCCACGATAATCCGTTTGGGTTGTCTCACGACATCGGGCAACCGGACATTTAATCGCGGGTTGTCTTTGATTACGGTACCGATACCGGTCATCACGGCATCTGCACGCATTCGCCAGCGATGCCCGTCTTCTCTGGCCTGTTCAGAGGTGATCCACTGGC
This sequence comes from Oxalobacter sp., assembly GCA_048528425.1. GTDB lineage: Bacteria > Pseudomonadota > Gammaproteobacteria > Burkholderiales > Burkholderiaceae_D > Oxalobacter. Next base: position 245 of record DBGFLV010000174.1, read on the forward strand.
TTTCTCCACTTGCGAGGGCTGTTTTGCCATCCAGACTAGCCGCCACTTTCAACCTGACCCAGGGGCGCTTTCGTTCAAAACGCGACAGGAAACCACGGTTGAGACTCCGTGCTTCACGGGCCAGAACGCCATTGATGACGTCGATTCTGGCTGCTCTCAGCTTTTCAAAGCTTCGCCCAGCCACCTGCTCATTGGGGTCTTCGAGCGCGGCAACGACTCGAGCTATCCCCGCGTCGATCAGTGCGTCAACGCAAGGTGGCGTTCTGCCGAAATGCGCACACGGTTCCAGTGTGACGTAAACCGTCGCCCCCCTGCAGTCCAGCCCACGGGAACCGGCATCTTCCAGCGCCTGTATCTCGGCGTGATTTCCACCGACGGGCTGGGTAAATCCCTCTCCGATAATATGTCCATCCCGGACAATGACACATCCTACACGAGGATTGGGAGAAGCCAGGATGGAACTGTTTTGTGCCAGTTCCAGCGCCCGTCTCATAAAAACTTCATGATCAACCGACGCTAAAGCAACCCGTTCTTTTCGTTCATTCATCTTTGCATTGGATCTAACAAGAGCCGACCTTGTTTAAAACGGCATTTTAACCGATAAAAAAAGCCACCCGAAAGAGGTGGCTTGTTGCCTGGTACACCGTCAGTGTTGATAAACGGGGAAAGCTGTCGTCAACTCTTTGACCCCGGCACGAACCCGCTCGATCGTGGACGGATCGTTCGGATTTTCAATCACGTCAGCCAACAAATTGCCTACTCTGGCCGATTCGGCTTCCTTGAAGCCCCGTGTCGTCATGGCAGGGCTGCCCAACCGGATTCCGGAAGTGACGAACGGTGTTTGCGGATCGTTCGGAATGGCGTTTTTGTTACAGGTGATGTGTCCACTGTTTAGAATCGTTTCCGCCTGACGCCCAGTGATGTTTTTGCTTTGCAGATCAACCAGCATGACATGGGATTCCGTACGCCCTGAAATAATGCGGAAACCCCGATCGATCAACGTCCTGGACAAGACGCCGGCGTTTTTGACAACCTGTTCCTGGTACGTCTTAAATTCGGGTTGCAACGCCTCCTTGAAAGCGACCGCTTTCGCTGCGATGACGTGCATCAGCGGGCCTCCTTGCAAACCCGGGAAAACGGCCGAATTGATTTTGCGTTCGAATTCCGGTTTCATCAAAATGAACCCCCCTCTTGGCCCGCGCAGAGACTTGTGAGTTGTCGACGTGACGAAATCGGCATAGGGAACCGGACTCGGATAGACGCCCGCTGCGATCAGACCCGCGTAATGAGCCATGTCAACCATGAAATACGCACCGACGTCCTTGGCCACTTTGGCGAAACGCTCGAAGTCGATACGCAACGAATAGGCGGATGCACCGGCGATGATCAATTTCGGCTTGTGTTCGTGTGCCAGCTGTTCCATGCGGTCATAGTCGATTTCTTCCTTCTCGTTCAGACCGTAAGACACGACGTTGAACCACTTGCCCGACATGTTCAAGGCCATGCCGTGCGTCAGATGTCCGCCTTCGGCCAGTGACATCCCCATGATCGTGTCACCCGGTTGCAGCATAGCCAGAAAAATGGCCTGATTGGCCTGGGAACCGGAATTGGGCTGTACGTTGGCCGCTTCAGCCCCAAACAGTTTTTTAACGCGATCCAGAGCCAGTTGTTCGGCGACATCGACATATTCACAACCGCCGTAATACCGTTTTCCGGGATAACCTTCAGCGTATTTATTCGTCAGCTGTGAACCCTGTGCCTGCATGACGGCCGGCGAGCAATAGTTTTCCGAAGCGATCAATTCAATGTGATCTTCCTGACGGGTGTTCTCACGCAAAATAGCGTCCCACAACTCCGGATCAACTTGAGCCAGGGTCTGATCTTTAGCAAACATGTCCTACTCCAATGATAAATAGTGCACTTCTCATACCGGAAAAACGACGGAGCCTGAAAACACGTTACAGGCTCCCATACCACGAACTTGCTTTATGTAATGGTAACGGCCGGAAATGGCCCAGTAATCAAAACACAGTAAAAATAGTGACAGATTTTACAAGAACTGCCGTGTTTCAGCAAGCCGGACGGTTTGGGTCACACTTTTTAAACGTCTGAATTTATATAACTTCCTTCCGGTAGCGTGTCGAGTGCTGTCGTCGTATAATCCCTGACGCCTCATCGGAATCCTGCACTTTAACAAGGAAAACAATCATGCCGACCATCAACATTCAACTCTTCGAAGGCCGTACGGTCGAACAGAAACGTGAACTGGCCAAAGCCATCACGGAAG
>DBGFLV010000175.1:0-6084 GCA_048528425.1 Oxalobacter sp.
ACAGTACAGGCAATGAGTCTGGCTGATGTGCTTAATCATGAGGATTTTTTTCTAGGCAGTCTGGAAGAACAGCTGAACATTTCTATTGAACAAATGAGAAATGACCCGGCTTGGATGAATTGGGCACCGACCAGTGAAGAATGGGAACAGCTTTCAGTCGGGACACGAACGGGTATCGTTATGTTGTATGAAACCGTTTTTCAGAAAATGCTGTTGAGAAGAGCCGAAATCGAAAATCCTGAACTGAAAGAAAAGTTGGAAGGATTTCTTAAAGAAAACCGGTTGTCCGGTGAAGAAGAAAAACTGGCGGAAGGTGAATAACAGAAGCGTACTTCAACCTGGTTGTTCAAGTATAAAACACGGCGTTTTTGAAAAGATCACCTCTTTTATCTTTTTCAGAGAGAACAAGCGACTCGTTGAGAGGCCAGGCGATCGCCAGATCGGGATCATCCCAGGCAATACATCTTTCGTCTGCTGGCGACCAGTAGTCGGTCACCTTGTAATGAACCTCTGCGGTTTCTGACAGTACCATAAAGCCGTGAGCCAGGCCCGGAGGTAACCAGAGTTGCTGGTAACGGCAAGCTGACAGGGTTTTTCCAAGCCATTGCCCGAACGTGGCAGAAGAACGGCGGAGATCTACGGCAACGTCGAATATGGTACCTTTGACAACATGAATCAGTTTTCCCTGTGGGCGGTTAATCTGGTAATGCAGGCCACGTAAAACGTTTTTGGTAGAAAACGAACAATTGTCCTGAACGAATTCGATCCGTTTGCCGACAGCCCGAAAGAATTTATCCTGGTTGAACAATTCAGTAAACGATCCCCGGTCGTCTTTGAAGATCGTGTTTTCGATCAGCATTACGTCTTGCAAGGAAAGCGGAATCGTTTTCATCATGGATTAACCAATCGGAGTTAAAGAGGGAAATGATCAACGCCGGATTTTTCCAGTTTCAATTTAATGTCAAGAAGGGTGTTTTCCACATCTTCCTTCCATGAGGGTAGTTCGATACCGAAGACTTTTTTGAATAATGAAGTATCCAGTCTTGAATTAAGTGGTCTTTGCGCAACGGATAAAAGCGCAGTCGAATTAATGGGAACGATTTCTTCACGAGGTAAAAAAGCGAGGATACCAAATTCATGAGCTTTCATTATAACGTAGCGTGCAAAGCCATACCAGCTTGTTTCACCAGTTGCCGAAACGTGATAAGTGCCCTGTGAATCATTTTTATGCCAATCATTCCATTGTTCAATGACCAGACTGGTTATTTCAGCCAGCCTTTTTGCACTGGTTGGAGCACCGAATTGATCATTGACGACGTGCAGGGGTTTCTTTTCCAGAGCCCGTTTCAGTATGGTATTTACAAAATTTTTTCCGTAAGCACTGTAAACCCAGCTGGTGCGGAAAATAATGTGATGGCATCCGCTTTCCCGTATCCGTTTTTCTCCTTCCAGTTTGGTTTTTCCGTATACATTAACCGGTTCGGTTTCGTCGGTTTCTGTCCAAGGTGCATTGCCGGAGCCATCGAATACATAATCCGTGCTGAAGTGGATCAATACGGTATTTCTTTTGGCGGCTTCTTGTGCCATGACGGCCGGAGCAAGTGTATTGATTTGATAGGCCAGCAGGTGTTCCTTTTCGGCACGGTCGACGTCGGTATAGGCCGCGGCATTCACGATAAGTTCCGGGTTCACAGACTGGATGGCGTAGCGTATCTGTTGCGGATCGCACAGATCGACTGAGAGTTCACCGGGATCGAAACGGCTCACTGCCGTTAATTTTCCCAGAGGCATCAAGGAGCGATACAGCTCGCAGCCCAGTTGTCCCTTCTTGCCGATGAGCAGAATTTTCATGACTGTTTTCCCCTTGTCCCGCTTTTCATTTACTCTCGAGGCAGTTGTGCCGTCATCCGGCTAATCCAGTGACTGTTTTTGAGATACCAGGTGATGGTGTGATCCATACCGGATTCGAACGTCTTCAAGGGCGTCCAGCCGAGGTTTTCTTTCAGTTTTTGCGCATTGATGGCATAGCGTCGATCGTGTCCCGGCCTGTCGTTAACAAAGACGATTTGTTCACGATACGATTGTCCATCGGCCCGGGGAGACACTTCGTCCAGATATCGGCAAATGAACTGAACGACTTCCAGATTGGTTTTTTCGGTGTGACTGCCGATGTTGTAGGAGTCTCCCGGTACGCCTTTTTCCAGGATGAGTTTTATGGCGTGACAATGATCGAGAACGTGTATCCAGTCCCGTATTTGGCGGCCATCGCCGTATAAAGGTAGGGGTTTGCCCCGGAGTGCATTGATAATGACGGCCGGAACGAGTTTTTCCGGAAACTGGAAGGGCCCGTAATTATTTGAGCAATGGGTCGTTACGACGGGTAAACCGTAGGTCTGATGAAAAGAACGAACTAGATGATCACTGGCTGCTTTGCTGGCAGAGTAGGGATTGTTTGGTTCGTAACGACTTTTTTCGGTAAAAGCCGGTGCGTCAGGGGCGAGCGAACCGAACACTTCATCGGTTGAAATGTGAATGAATCGAAAAAGTGCTTTTTCGCCCGACGATAGTTTTTCCCAGTACTGGTGAGCCACATCCAGTAAACGATAAGTACCTACGATATTCGAATGGATGAAGGCGTCCGAGTGGGCGATGGAACGGTCTACATGCGATTCGGCGGCAAAATGAACGAATGCGCGCGGCCGGTATCGAGCCAACACTTGGCGAGTCAGCGTCGTGTCGGATATATCGCCTCGAATAAAGACGTGTCCGTCATTGTTCTGTACGGATTCCAAATTGATGAGATGGCCGGCATAGGTCAGTTTGTCGAGGTTGACCACGGGTTCGGTATTGGTCATCAACCAGTCCTGAATGAAGTTGCATCCTATAAATCCGGCCCCACCAGTGACAAGTATGGTCATAAACAGAGTCTATTTCAGCGAGTTGAAGATTGAAAGAACAGCGTGAACGGCTTGTTGGCTCGCTCGTTTTCGCATGGTAAATAAAAATGCAGAAAGCGGGCTATGCTCCCGGTAATTGTCTGCCGATAAAGTACATGAAAAAACCCCAATCGGCGATTGGGGTTTGAGATGATGGTGGCCCGGGGCGGAATCGAACCACCGACACAAGGATTTTCAGTCCTCTGCTCTACCAACTGAGCTACCAGGCCAAGGAGCAATATTGTAGCAAATTCTTGAGGAAACGCAAGTGTTGTCGGCACTTTATTTAACGCAAGTTGACGGCTACCCTTTTTCGCCTGAGCGAAAGTGTTTTGTTAACAAGTGAATAAAGTGGATTATTCTGCTGACTTGATGGGATGGACAAAAATATCAATAAATGTTTATGTGTGAATAGAACGGATGTTCAATCGAAACGGTAAAAATCCTTTATTTCCGGGTTCAAGAGAAGCGGTTTGTTTCGCCAGGAACCTGCTTAACGCCCAAAAAGCTATTTTTAACTGGATTATTCGTTTTTTATCCGTTTCTCTATTAGGCGCTTGATTTTCAACTGTCCCGGGTGGAGACGGGAGATACCGCTGATGCAGGCAGAAGTGGATGCGAAAGGAAGAGTGGTGAACGTGTCCGATTTCTGAAATGGCGTTTTATTAAAATGTGGTATGAATGGGAAGGATAACTGAAAATATGGATGTGAAATTCAACTATAGTTGATATAATTGTCCGCCGTTAAGCGGTCGTTTTGTTTCGTTTAGAGAAAGTCAAAGCCAATCTCCACGTCAGTCGTGGTATTTAACTTACAGTGTTTGTATGCTTATTCCTGTTGTTCTTTGCGGTGGTGTGGGGGCCAGGCTGTGGCCCGTTTCCCGGGAAAGTTGTCCCAAACCGTTTATTGCTTTAAATGACGGCGAGAGCCTATTGTGTAAAACTTATCGTCGTGCCATCGAAACGACCGGTTCCAGGGAGTTGATTACGGTCACCAATCGTGATTACTTTTTCATGTGCCGCGACGAACTCGGTAAGGTAGCGACAAATGCGGTACATGGTTCCTTTCTTTTGGAACCTTTTGGACGCAACACGGCGCCGGCTGTGTTGCTGGCTTCGTTTTTTGCCGTGCAGCGTTTCGGTCAGGATGTTTGTCTGTTGGTGCTGGCTGCCGATCACATGATTGACAATGAAGCCATTTTTGCACAGGCCGTGAAAAATGCCGAATTGCTGGCGATGAACGATTATCTGGTTACGTTTGGTATCAAGCCGTCAAGTCCTGAAACCGGTTTCGGTTACATCGAAGTGGGCGAGAAGCTTTCGTGCGGCTACCGCGTAAAACGCTTTGTGGAGAAACCGGATGCCCAAACGGCGCAGTTTTATTTGGCAGACGGACATTACTTGTGGAATTCAGGCATGTTCTGTTTCAAGGCGGAAAACGTGTTGAAACAAATGGCCGTTACTTCTCCGGATCTGTTTACCAAAGCGGCATCGTGCTGGGAGAAAATCACGGCAACGGCCAGTGGTGAATTAATGGAAATCCCTTCTGATGAATTCGGACAGCTGGACAATATTTCCTTGGATTACGCCTTGATGGAGCGGGCCAGTAATCTGGCTGTGGTGCCTTCGGACTTCACCTGGAACGACATCGGTTCCTGGGGAGCCTACAGCGAGCTGCTTGAAGAAGATGAGCATCACAACCGAACTTCCGGCGAGGCTATTTTCATTGAAAGCACGAATACTTTCGTGCAAAGTGACAACCGTATGGTGGCTGCCGTCGGATTGGACAACGTGTTGATCGTCGATACTTCCGATGCGTTACTGGTTGTCAATTCCGAAAAGACCCAGGACGTCAAGAAAGTAGTCGAAAAACTGAAAAAGATCGAACACGAAACGTATAAAACTCATAAAACCGTCAGCCGTCCCTGGGGAACCTACACGGTTCTGGAAGAAGGTTCCGGTTTCAAAGTCAAACGGATAGTCGTCAAGCCGGGCGGGAGCTTGAGTTTGCAGATGCACCGTCATCGTGACGAGCACTGGATTATCGTTAGCGGAATGGCTCACGTCGTCAACGGCGGAGCTGAAATCGTCTTGCAGGCAAACAAGTCCACTTACATCCCGGCCGGAAACAAGCATCGTTTAAGCAATCGCGGACAGTCCGACATTGTCATGATCGAGGTGCAAAGCGGTGACTACCTGGGCGAAGACGACATCGTCAGGTTCGAAGATATTTATGGAAGAGTGTGACCGTTAATGACAGCATCGAAAAGTGTTTCCAGTCTGCTGGAGCGAACTGAAACGACAGAGTGGTACGTAACGCATACCGGTTCTTCGGATATTATCTGCGGAATTTTGTCTTTTCATGTATGGCTGGCGTTAGGGTGGCACGACATACGTCAGCGATACCGGCGTTCTGTTCTGGGACCATTCTGGTTCACGTTGAGTACGCTGATCATGGTCGTCGTTCTGGGCATTCTTTATTCAGAATTGTTACAGCAGGACGTGGGAAGTTATCTTCCTTATCTGGCAGTCGGACTGGTTATTTGGCAGTACATCAGTAGCTGTGCTATGGAAGGATCGAGCGTTTTTATCGATTCGGGCTATCTCATCAAACAGATTAGAATGCCGTTGACGATTCACGTCTGTCGTCTGGTCTGGCGCAACTTCGTCATCTTACTGCACAGCTTGCCCATCATCATTGTGTTGATGATCTTTTTCGGGCACCTTCCGGGAGTAGAGTTTTTTCTTTTGTTTCCGGCTTTATTGATTCTTTTGCTGCAAGGGGTCTGGATCGGTATCGTTTTCGGCATCATGTGCGTCCGTTATCGGGATGTTTTACCGATCATTGCCAACATTGTGCAAGTCGCTTTTTTCTTTACTCCGGTCATGTGGATGGTAGAGCATTTGAAAAGCCGTGCCTGGGTCGCGCAATGGAATCCGCTTTATCATCTGATGGAAATTGTAAGGGCACCTATTATCGGCTCGGGCATTCACTGGCAATCCTGGGCCGTTTCGATTGGCATGCTGGTGGTCGGTTCGTTGCTTGCCCAGCACATGATGAAGATGACGCGCAATCGCGTCCCTTACTGGTTGTGAGAAGCGATGAACAATTACATTTCCGCCAAAAACATTTCTGTTGAATTTCCTG
>DBGFLV010000176.1:0-9258 GCA_048528425.1 Oxalobacter sp.
CGGCCGGAAAGCGCGACGATCGGCGTTTTAAGGAAAACTATTCCATGTCGCAAAAACCACAAAACGAAGTTCAGCAAAACGAAAACGATTACGGTGAATCGTCCATCCAGATTCTGGAAGGGCTGGAAGCCGTCAGGAAGCGTCCGGGCATGTACATCGGTGACACCTCGGATGGAACGGGTCTTCATCATCTTGTTTTCGAAGTACTCGACAATTCAATTGATGAAGCTCTGGCGGGCTACTGTACGGAAATCCACGTCACCTTGCACGCCGACAATTCGGTTTCCGTGGTCGACAACGGCCGCGGTGTCCCGACCGGTATCAAGTTCGACGACAAAAACACTCCTCGCAGAAGTGCGGCAGAGATTGTCATGACTGAATTGCACGCGGGGGGCAAATTCGACCAGAATTCCTACAAGGTCTCCGGCGGTCTGCATGGCGTGGGTGTTTCCTGCGTCAACGCCCTGTCCACTCTGTTGAAACTGACGATCTGGCGTGATGGCAAGGAACACTACATGGACTTCGTCCACGGCATTCCCCAAAATCCAGTAACCGAAGTCGTCAACGGTATCGAATGCTCACCGATCCAGGTGATCGGTGAATCCAACCGACAGGGCACCCGCGTCCACTTCTGGCCGGACGCCACGATTTTTTCCTCGGTCGAATTTCAGTACGACATTTTGGCTCGCAGAATTCGAGAACTGTCCTTTTTGAATAACGGCGTTCGGATCCGCTTGACCGATCAGCGTACCGGAAAAGACGAAGTCTTTGCCTACGAAGGCGGAACGCGCGGTTTCGTCGACTACATCAACCGCGGCAAAAATGTGCTTCACCCCACCATTTTCCAGGCGACGGGCGAGCGCGTTTCCGAACTGGACACACCGATTTACGTCGACATTTCCATGCAGTGGAACGACTCTTACAATGAACAGGTGCTTTGCTTTACCAACAACATTCCCCAACGCGATGGCGGCACGCATCTGACCGGCTTGCGGGCGGCTATGACGCGTGTCATCAACCGCTACATTGAAGAAAACGAGCTGGCCAAAAAGGCCAAAGTCGACGTGACGGGTGACGACATGCGTGAAGGGCTGACGTGTGTCCTGTCGGTCAAAGTGCCCGAGCCCAAATTCAGTTCGCAAACTAAGGACAAACTGGTTTCATCCGAGGTCAGGGGTCCGGTTGAAGAAATCATCACCAAGACACTGACGGATTTTCTCCAGGAAAAACCCAACGACGCTAAAATCATCTGTTCCAAGATCGTCGAAGCGGCCCGTGCCCGGGAAGCAGCCCGGAAAGCGCGCGAGTTGACGCGCCGCAAAGGGGTATTGGATGGCTTGGGACTGTCTGCCAAACTGGCCGACTGTCAGGAAAAAGACCCGGCCCTCTCTGAACTTTACCTGGTTGAAGGGGATTCGGCCGGTGGTTCGGCCAAACAGGGAAGAGACCGTCGTTTTCAAGCCATTCTGCCCCTTCGGGGCAAAGTGTTGAACGTTGAAAAATCACGGTATGAAAAAATGCTCTCGTCCGAGCAGATCACGACATTGATCGCTACTTTGGGTACGAGCATCGGCCCAGACGAGTTCAACATCGACAAGCTCCGTTATCACCGAATCATTATCATGACGGATGCCGATGTGGACGGCGCCCACATCCGTACGTTGCTGTTGACGCTTTTTTACCGACAAATGCCGCAACTGGTCGAAAAAGGTTACATTTATATTGCGCAACCGCCCCTTTACAAAATCAAAAACGGCAAGGATGAACGTTATCTGAAAGATGATCTAGAAGAAGCTAATCATATGATGGCCATTGCCTTGCAGGGAGCTTCGTTGATTCCGAGGGAAGGCGCGGAACCGATCAGTGGTGAACCGTTGAAAGAAATGGCCGATCAACATACCGTGGCCTATAATATCATCCAGCGGCTTGCCAGACTGATCGAAGCAGACGTTTTATCCGCTATTATGAACGGTGTCAGATTGAATCTGAGCACGTCGGAAGAAGCGGAAAAATCAGCTGTGGCTCTGACAGCAGCCCTTCGTGATCCGTCGGTTGACGTCAAGGTGGTGAAAAACGATAACGGGATGCTTTCGCTGTCCGTCCAAAGAACGCATTACGGCAATACGCACATCACCGTTTTGGACAGTGATTTCGTTTATGGGAACGATTACCGGATTCTGGAAAAGACGGCAACGTCGTTTTTGAACCTGATTGGACCAGGCGCCGTTATCCGCCGCGGCGAAGGCGAAAAGATAAAGCAGCTCGGCGTTCAGAATTTTCATCAAGCCATGCAATGGCTGCGCGCGGAAGCAGAACGCGGTGTTTCCAAGCAACGTTATAAAGGACTGGGCGAGATGAATCCTGATCAACTCTGGGAAACGACTATGGATCCTGGCATGAGACGTCTTTTGAAAGTCAAAATCGAGGACGCCATTGCGGCCGACCAGATATTCACGACTTTGATGGGCGATAACGTGGAACCCAGAAGAATGTTCATTGAAAATCACGCTCTTCAGGCAGGTAATATCGACGTCTGAAACAGGTTTCTCCTTTCGAAGCCGTTTTGCGCTTGCAAAACGGCTTTTTTTCTCGTTTTTCCACAAGGCACCGTCTCCGACGCGCTGTGATGCGTTAGCTTCCAACCCGGGTTGTTTGACTTCACTCAGTCTTCTTCCAGACGACTGACGTAATGTAACAGGCTGAAATGTCCAATCATTTCCTACTTCCTTTAGGAAAAGCCGCCTGATGAATACCAGTGAACCCGACAATAAACCTTCCGCTTACCAGATAGAAGAATGGCGATCACGCAACCGTATACGGCTTCTCATCCAGCTGGCCGCAACCGCGGGAGGAATTTTCTTGTGCTGCCTGATGACGCTGCCGTTTCTGGCGTCGTTATCCTGGGCATTGGCCCTGGCGGTCCTGTTCATGCCTTTGCACCGGAAAATCTGCCGCCGCTTCCGGCGCCCAACCTTCTCGGCCGTCGTGACTTCCGCCATTGCCATTGTCGTTGTCGTCATTCCGGTTTTGCTCATTACAGTTCGGGTGGTGTTGGAGATTGACCGGGGTGCCGGACTCATCATGAGCAAGGTCGAATCGGGCGAGTGGCAAGCCAATCTGCAAGGTATACCGTATATCGGAAAAGCGGTGCAATGGGCCGAAAATCAGCTCGACATTCCTTCTTCGGTCAATAAGCTGACGACGTGGCTGACTTCCCAGGCCGCTTTGTTTTTGCGCTCTTCTCTGGTTCAGATCATCGTCATCGTCCTGACCTTTTACCTGTTGTTTTTCTTTTTGCGCGACCGCAACCAGATTTTGAGAACCATACGCCGTTATTCGCCTCTGTGCGGCTGTGAAACGAACGGTCTTTTCAAGGTGATCAGCGATACAATCCGGGCAACAGTATTCGGTACTATTGCCGTTGCGGCCGTACAGGGTTTTCTCGCAGGCTTCATGTTTTGGGCACTCGGTCTTCCGGCTCCGCTCTTGTGGGGTGCCATCATGATGATATTGTCCATTATTCCCCTACTGGGGGCCTACATCATCTGGTTGCCGGCTTCGATATATCTGGCACTGGAGGGCAATTGGATGAACGCCATCATTCTGGCCAGCTGGGGGACTTTCGTCGTCGGCACAGTCGACAATCTGTTGTATCCGATCCTGATCAGTCAAAGACTCAAATTACACACGATCGTCGCCTTCATTTCACTGGCGGGTGGTATTCTCGTTTTCGGCGCGGCCGGGATTGTGCTGGGCCCCATTACCCTGACCGCCAGTGCTTACCTGATGAATATCTGGCGCAAGGCAACGCTTCGCCAGAAAACGTAAATCCCTTTGTGCTCTGCGATACGCAACTTTGCTTTTTTAAACGAGTCATATCGTTATTTCCATCAGGAGAACGGAACATGCGTGTCGATATTTTCAAACGGGAAGAACCCAACGGTTTTTTTTCTTATTTGCTGGTGCCCGAAGGCCGGAACATTCCGGGCGAGGCGACCAACACCGACTGGCTAGCCGAAGCGCGCGGCGTTGACATCGATCTGGACGAAGAAAGTTTGGACGATCTCTCCATCATTTATCCCGGCAGGCAAATCCAGGCCAAAGGATACGCTATCAGCCATTTGTCGGAATTGTCCAATTGACTGTTTCCCATCCCTGAACCGGGGGCCGGATGTCCGTGTTTTTGAAAACGGTCAAGCTCTTACTACCGCTTTTGGTTTTCAATAGACCTTTCCTCTTTCGGGGACGTTTCTCCGGTTTCACCTCTATAAAGGAATTTCAGCATGCAAACGAGTTGGGTTGTAGTTACAGACAGTACACGAGCACGTATTTTCGAAAAAAAGGGCGCTAATCAGCCCCTTCACGAATTTGAAGACTTGTATCATCCGGCGGCTTATGAAAATCAGGATGAACTTGAACACCATACCCGGGGACGCTTCCACGACGTCGGCACCCGCCACAGTCATACAGACGATCCGTCTGTCAGTCCGCTGACTCATCAAAACGATTTATTTGCCAAGTCTATCGCTCTTTATCTGGACAAGGGCAGAAAAGACGCTAAATATCATCGCCTTTACTTGATTTCTTCTCCCCACTTTCTGGGCCTCTTGAGAAACAAACTTGGTAAGGAAGTCAATCGCCTGATTGAGAACGAATGGTCGCAGGAACTCTCGGATCTGTCTGCCGATGAAGTTGAAAATTTCCTGAAGGAAAAAATCGTCTGGCACTGAAACCGACCAATTCAATAAAAAAGGCGTATTCGATGAATACGCCTTTTTCCATACCGAAGAATGGTGCTTAATAATTGTTCATTCTGTTCATTCTTTTTTGAGCCCGATAAGACCAGACGCATTTGGCCCGGTTCATGTCGTTAATATCAAAAATCAACTCCGTTCCGGCAGGACAATCCCGGTTGGTCAGTTCGGCGGTGATTTTACTGGCCGGTACTTCATCAACGATCAGCGAAGTCGAATTGACGACGGTGACATTGTCGGGCGGATTAACGGCCGTCCCAACGGAATAAACCTGTGCCGAAGCGATACCGGCCACGCCCAAGGCAGCCACCAAAATGGCAAAACGTAATTTTTTCATATAGTTACCCCGAAATAAATGATGAATGTTTCAGACTTTCCCACCATTATCAACTCACTTTAATAAGACGAAGAAAGGTCTTACTAGTTTCATTTCCGGTCATCTTTTTTCCACGCTATGCGATTTATCAAGCCCATGAAGTCTCATCCGTTTAGGAAAAATACCGGTCACGGCACCGGGTCAAATCGATTTGGTTCGCTCGATCAACCAGTTTCTGACACTTTCCTTCACATAGGGAAGCAGATTTTGCCTGACTCTCTCGTGATAACGGTTTAGCCATGCAATTTCATTTTCCGTCAATTCCGTTTTGTCGATACAGCGTGTATCAATAGGACATTGCGTCAAGGTTTCAAAATACAGAAAGTCACCGAATTCCGTTCGTTCGGCAAACTGATTGGCGACCAGATTTTCGAGCCGTATTCCCCATTTACCCGGCCTGTAAAGTCCGGGTTCGATAGAAGTGATCATCCCTTCTTCCATAGCGGTTTGCGGTTCGGGTTTACCATGATAAGAAACAGCCTGTGGACCTTCATGCACATTCAGAAAATAACCGACACCATGACCGGTGCCATGGCCATAATCAAGCCCTTTCTCCCACAAAGGTTGACGAGCGACGGCATCCAGCATTGGAGCAGGAATCGAACGGGGAAAACGGGTTTCGGACAACGCAATCAGTCCTTTCAACACCCGGGTAAAATCCTTTTTTTGTTCCTGACTCGGCAATCCGACCGGGATCACTCTGGTCATGTCGGTCGTTCCGCTTAAATATTGGCCGCCTGTATCGATCAGTAACAAGCCATCTCCTTCAATGGATGAAAACGCTTTTTCCGTAGCCTGGTAATGAGGCAATGCTCCGTTGGCGTTGAAACCGGCTATTGTGGCGAAACTGGGCGAGACGTAATACGGCCTTGACGCACGCAGCGATTCGATTTTTTCAGCGACAGTCAGTTCGGTAAGCGTTTTTCTTGCGTCCGTCTTTTGTACGGCGTCAAACCAGGCTTGGAATTCGCAAAATGCGGCACCGTCTTGGATCATCGTTTGACGGACGTGTTCGATTTCACTGGCCGTTTTTCGTGATTTCAACAGCATGGCCGGGTTGACGGATTCCCGTGTTTTTACTTTTTCGCTCACACTTTCACTCATGGAAAAAGTCGTCCTCTGGGGATCCAGCAACAATACCGAGCCCTCGGGCAATTCGCCTACCCGATCAAAAATCGTCTCGTACGGTTTTATTTCCATGCCTTCATTTTCCAGTGTCTGTCGTAGTGTTTCCGGTAACTTTTCCGGGTCTACCGTCAAAATCGCTTTGTCCCGACCGAGAAGGAGGTATGCCATGAAAACCGGATTGTACTGGATATCGCTTCCTCTCAAATTCAGCATCCAGGCGATGTCGTCCAGTGCCGTTATTAGATGCCAGTCGGAATCGGCGGCTTGCATTTCGGTCCGGACGCGGGCTATCTTTTCAGCCCGGGACAACCCGGTAAATTCCGCAGGATGTTCATAAACTGGCGCCTCCGGAAGGGCCGGTCTTTCTGTCCAGACGGATTTAACCGGATCGACGTCCGTCCGAAAGACGAACCCATTTTTTTCCAGCTCGTCTTTCAACTGGCGGCCCTGATTCAAGGAAACCAGGCGACCGTCCACAGCAACAACGTTTCCATGTGGAAAGTTTTTTCTTATCCACGCAAGATAAGGAAGAGAATTTCGGCCAGTGATCCGACACAAGACAATATCGGTATGATTCAACTCCTGTTCAGCTTGCACCCAATACCGGCTGTCTGTCCAAAGCGATGCCTGATCTTTTCCAACGACCAGTGTACCGGCCGAACCTGTGAACCCGGAAAACCACGCTCGGCTGCGCCAGTAATTCGGCAGATATTCGGATAAATGCGGATCGGAGCCCGGAATGATCAGTACGTCAATGGCTTGCTTTTGCATTTCGGTACGCAAGTTTTGCAAGCGTTTACGGATTTCGTCGCCCGGTTTCAACAACTCGTTCATAAGGTTTTCTCCGACAAATAAGGGATGTGACCGCATTTTATCAAGTCATTGCCGACTCCGATTAAACGACGTCATGCAACGTGCTTTTCGATTGTCAAACGTTGCCTTCTGACTTATAGTCAGGGAAAGGTCTTCTTTTACCGTTGTCAAGCAAATCACGACATAAAGCCATGACAGAAACGATTAACGACAAAGCACGGGACATGTTAACTCATGCCGAGCCCCTTTATTCCGCTGAAGAAATCCAGCAAACGCTAACGGACATGGCAGCACGTTTGAATAGCGATTTCGACAGGGCCGATCATACGACCCCTCCGCTAGTATTGAGTATTATGGGAGGAGCTACTATTTTTACCGGGCAGTTACTTCCCCGTTTGACTTTTCCGCTCGAATTCGATTTCATTCACGTTTCCCGTTACGGAAACGAAGAATACGGCGGTGAAATTATCTGGAAAGTGATCCCTCGCCAAAACGTCATCAATCGCACGGTTATCGTGCTGGACGATATTCTGGACGAAGGTCAAACCTTGCTGCACGTCAGAGAAAAACTGATGGAAATGGGTGCAGCCAAAGTCGTTTTGGTCGCCTTGGCCGAAAAAAACACCGGCGCAACCAAACCGGTCAAAGCGGATTACGTTGGTTTATCCGTACCGAACCGGTACGTCATCGGTTTCGGTATGGATATTCACGGATTCTGGCGCAATTTGCCCGACATTAGAGTATTGAACAAAGAACCCTGAATCGAACGGTACGCCGGAACATTATCACTCGCATTCCCCTTAGGGAGCTGGACGGATTTTCCGGATCAATCCATCCAGCACATCCAGATCGGCAAAATCGATCACCAACTGACCACGCCCTTTCGAGCCGATTTTGAAACTGACTTTCGTCGCCAGCAGATCAGACAATTCTTCTTCCAGTTGAACCAGATCGGCCGTTTTCTCCCGTACCGTTCTTTTGACGGCATTTTTGCTGTTCAATTCCTGGGCGACCAGTTTTTCAGCTTCACGTACCGACATTCTCTTCGCTACGATCTGGGTGGCCAGCGTTATTTGCGAAGCGCCATCGACGGCCAGCAAGGCCCGTGCATGACCCATGTCGATGTCCCCTGCCACCAGCATGGTCTGAACCGGACGTGTCAGATTTAAAAGGCGTAATAAATTCGTCACTGCACTTCGGGAACGTCCGACTGCCGAAGCAGCTTGCTCATGGGTGAAATCGAAATCGGTGATCAGCCGGTGAATACCTTGTGCCTCTTCAAGAGGATTCAAGTCTTCGCGCTGAATATTTTCAATCAACGCCATAGCGGCAGCCGTCTGATCGTCTACTGCTTTCACAATAACGGGCATTTCTTTCAGACCGGCTATCTGTGCTGCTCGGTATCGACGTTCACCCGCAATGATTTCATACTGTTTCTCACGCCCTCCTTCATCAATCGGTCTGACCAGAATGGGTTGCATGACGCCCTGTTCCCGTATGGACTGAGCCAACTCGTTCAAAGCTCCTTCATCCATACGTGTACGGGGTTGATACTTCCCGGCTTTAAGCCGGGACATCGGCAAGCTTGACAGCGGGGACGGTTCCTCTGAAAAGACCGGTGCCGTTCCCAGCAAGACTTCCAACCCGCGTCCCAAGCCTTTTTTCTTTTTCGTCGTAGTGTCACTCATTTGGGTGCCTTAATCCTAAATTATGAAATCAATGCCCGGTTTGGAGCCATTCCAGCATTTCCGCTGCAAAATTGAGATAAGCCTGTGCTCCTTTGGAGGATGCGTCAAAATCAATACCCGGCAAACCAAACGAAGGGGCTTCGGCCAACCGGACATTGCGTGGGATAACAGTTTTGAACACTCTGTCACCGAAATGACTTTCCAGCTGTTCGGAAACGTGTTGCGACAAAGTGGCCCGCTTGTCGAACATGACTCTTAACAAACCGATGGTTTTCAAGTTCCGGTTCAAATTGGCGTGAACCTGTTTGATCGTATTGACCAAATCCGACAAGCCTTCCAGTGCGTAATATTCACATTGCATTGGAATAATGACGCCATCTGCCGCACAAAAAGCGTTCAGCGTCAAAAGAGACAAGGCCGGTGGACAATCTATCAGAATGAAATCATATCGGTCTTCCAGCTTGTCCAGCGCCTCTTTTAACCGTCTCTCGCGTCTTTC
>DBGFLV010000177.1:0-7401 GCA_048528425.1 Oxalobacter sp.
CGGGAGCTTTTTCAGCCGGTGCGACCTTGACAGCGTCAGGAGCCGCTTTTTCACCTTTGACTACAGTCTTGCTTGCTTCCATTTTTTCTACTTTAACAGGAGCGACAGGGGCTTTTTCAGCCGGTGCAGGAGCAGCAGCGAAAGCAGCGGAAGCGAACAGACCGGAAACCAGAATAGCAACTAATTTTTTCATTTCGAAATTCCTTTATGTGTAGTGTAGAAAAAAATGAATCCAACCGGATCACGACTGTTAACGGTCGTTTTACGAATTCGGTTGACTCCGTTGACCGCCGAAAATGTAACATTTGTAACAAACGGCGGCTATCCAGTATGCTTTTGTACGCAATCGTCCGTTTCTTCTGGTAACTCTCTTTCAAGGCGTCAAAGTCGGATAATCGGTATACCCTTTCGGCCCTTCCGTATAAAAAGTGGCCCGATCCGGTGCGTTGTAAGGACCGCCCTGCCGGATACGTTCGACCAGATCGGGATTGGCGATGTAAAGGCGGCCGAAACCGATCGCGTCGGCCAGACCGCTTTTTACTGCTTCTTCCGCTTTCTCGGGTGTGTATTCACCGGCATAAATCAACACGCCCGAAAAAGCCTGTCGAATTTTTTTCTTGAAAGTGTCAGTCAACGAAATGCCGCCGACCCAACTGGGTTCGGCCACACTCAAATAAGCGATCCCCCGCTTGTCGAATTCATCAGCCAGATAAAGTGCCATTGGTTCCGGTTCGGCGTCCGCAATTCCATTGATGTTGAAATAAGGAGAAATCCGCACACCCAGTTTGTCCTTGTCTACCACTTCCAGCATCGCGTCCAGCACTTCCAGCGTGAGTCTTGCCCGGTTGACCAGCGAACCGCCGTACTTGTCGGTACGCCGGTTCGTGTTGGTTGCCTGAAACTGTTGTAACAGATAACCGTTTGCAGCGTGCTCCTCGACAAAATCAAAACCGGAGCGCACGGCGCGCTCGGCCGAGTTGCGGTACTGGCCGACAATCTCCCCGATCTCGTCAAGGGTCAGTTCACGCGGTTTGCTGCACGGTACAAAGGCGCGTTTGCCGTCCTCAAGAACGACGCGACATTTGGCCCCTTCCGCCGCGATGGCAGAAGGCGCCACCGGCGCACTCCCGTTTTCCTGAAAATAGGTGTGTGACATCCGGCCCACGTGCCACAACTGCGCGGCTATCTTCCCGCCTTTGGCATGAACGGCATCGACCACTTTTTTCCATCCGGCTTCCTGGGCATCGGTGTAAAGCCCTGCCGAACCGGCGTATCCCTGCCCGGAACGAGCAATCTGGGTCGCCTCCGAAATGATCAATCCGGCCGACGAGCGCTGGGCATAATATTCCGCATTCAAATCAGTCGGAACATTATCCGGTTCTGCCGTACGGCAACGCGTCAACGGGGCCATCACTACCCGATTAGCCAGTTTGACCTCACCCATTTTTAAGGGTGTCAACAGTTTCCACTCCATTCCGTCCTCCTTTTCGTGTTCACCCGGCCCTTTAAAAAGACGACAGCCGCATCAAATCATTTGCCTGATCGAGACGCCTTCCCACCGACCCGTTACCCCCTCAAAGCCTCCGGTACCGTAACGTTTGACGGGTTCGTCAACTGTTCGTTCAAAACTAGCACACATTTGGACTTTTTGTTCTCTTTTTGATCATAACGTCTTTCATTTGTTTGGAAATCGAAAAACCGTCAAGCCTGCACCAGCGAAGTCCTCCTGATGCCTTCGGGTTCACTCATTGCATCAATCCGCTTTTCCGATTTTATCCGGCACCATGTGCCATTTTCGGCGGCGTTCCGGCATCAGGCAGGATACAATGCCTGCGGAAAAACACTGAAAAAGAAGCGGCGCAGATCATGAAACCCTTGATTCATTTCATTCACGGCAAGGAAAGCGGGCCTTGGGGCACGAAAATACGTTACCTCGCCGACATTGCAGACAAAATGGGCTTTGCGGTTGAAAGTCTCGATTATTCATCCACGTTCGACCCCGAGTGTCGGGTCCGAATACTGCTGGACTCACTTGAAGAAAGACCGGCACGTTATCTGGTGGGTTCCAGTATGGGCGGGTGGGTCGCCATGACGGCGAGTGCCTTTTCACCGGTCAGGGGACTCTTCCTGCTGGCTCCGGCAATCGCCATTCCGGGTTATCCTCCCTGTCGCCTCGGATGCGACGGCCGTGCAGTCGAAATCGTCCACGGCTGGAAAGACAGCCTGATTCCTGTTGAAAACGTCATCCGTTTTGCCCGGGCCAAACAGAGCAGCCTCCACCTGCTCGACGACGGACACCGCCTGAAAAACCGGTTGCCGCAAGTAGGCGATTATCTGGAATCGTTTCTGAAAAGAATGGAAAAGAAGTCATAAACGAAAATAGCAGAGCAGCCTTTCACGGTTCGCAAAAAGTCGCATTCCTTACGGCCGCACGTTCGCTATTTCCTGATTTTCGGCCCCGTTCTCCGAACGCTTTCCCTGTCGTCCTTTCCGGGAACAGGACGGGAAGTCAAATAGAACAGGGCGACGACCGATACAATGAAAATGATCCATAACGTTACGACCGCCCCTGTTGAAGGCGGTTCAATTTCAGGCGGCGGAAAAGAAGCAAAACAGGCGTAGACGAAAAACTGTGCCGGGAAAATACCTAGCAGAAAACCCAGCATGTGACCGATCAGGGGACGCACTCCCTTGCGCATGTTATAGGCGTAGAGGCGATGCCAGCCCCATGCGAATATCAGCGC
The DNA here is from genome assembly GCA_048528425.1 of Oxalobacter sp. Lineage (GTDB taxonomy): Bacteria > Pseudomonadota > Gammaproteobacteria > Burkholderiales > Burkholderiaceae_D > Oxalobacter. Next base: position 2,745 of record DBGFLV010000177.1, read on the forward strand.
AGCAATCAATAAAATCGCAACAGTCATCATCGTGTCAGTCCCCTGTTTTCGCTCAATAAATTGACAAGCTCGTCCAGCCTTTTTGAGACCGGGTGAAAGCCGTAACCTCCGTCGTCCCTTTTCAGCGTATCGTGGACGGCCTTTCTGTTCTATATAACCGATCCCGGCCGTCTTCGCAACTGCCCCCTATCCTGAATTGCTTTTCAGTATAGCGACTTGCGACCGGAAAAAAGTGATTTCCGACAAAAACAGAACGGCCGTCCGGCTGGCGTCGAAAACGCTTCAACCGGAAAAAAACCGCGACAAAACAACACCGGCCTGCCGCTACCGGTTTAGCGCCGGCGTCACGTTTGAAACACTTTTGCCGATTTCGGTGGTTATGGTAAAAATCTGTGTAAAATCAAGTCGAAACTCTTGTTTGACGCCCTTAGAAAAAGCGACTCTGATGTAAGCCAATTCGCTCCGGCAGGACATCCTTCATGCTTTGTTCATCTTGAAACCGGAGAAAGAAAATGACGAAACCGTCTGTGCAGAACTCCCGTTCCCATGAAGAGGATACCGATCGATTGACCGCCAAAGGGCGACATGAACTGGCTGATTCTGACTTCGGAATCCCCCGAAAACGCGAATTTCCCTTGCCTGATGCACAACACGTTCGGGCAGCCGAGTCGCGTTTCCATTTCGCGCCGGAGGAAGACAAACCGGAACTGGCCCGCCGTATCCTCGCCAAAGCGCGTGAGTTCGGTGTGAATGTGGAAAGCCACACTGTGCTGGAATGGGCGAGCCGGTAAGTTTGTGCTCGTCCCTGCAACAGCCTAATCCCGCCTGATCGGCCGACAAACGGTACCCATCCGGCCAATCCTGTGGCGGTACCTTTCATTTCGTTTATCGGCAAACTCATCGCTTTGCGTGGTTCAAAATGGGGTGACCCGAAAGGCTGTGCTGCACTGCCCCCATGCGGAAACAGGGTAAAGGATTGGAACAGCCACAGTGCGTCAAGGCCGGGATCGACTCTGGTACCCAGATCCGTTTACTTTCCGATCGGTCACAGCGACGTCGACATACAGTCACAGTTTTTTCTGGCCTGTTTGTCCTTGCCAGTCCGGCGTAACTGTCAGATCATTGCCGGATTCAACTGGCTTTGCTGACAAAGTCTTCCACGCCTTTCCGACTCAGCCAAATCGCTGTCGGAGTCCGTTTTCCTCCTGCTCGGACTGGTTCCTGCACCAAATCCATAAAGAACCGTCCCGACTTTTCCCCGACCAGAAGTTCATTTCCATCCGTAGCGGCCAGTTCTTGCGTTCCGGCCAGAACGTTTTTCAATCCGGTTCCAGTCCCCTGTTTCATTTTTCCCAGAACGGCCTCCCGTCGGGAGAACGGCCAAGCTGGTGATACTATCCGAACTTCACGGACACGCCAAAGGACAACCGTTTCCGGACGACCCCGGATCTTTTTGCAAAACAGTTCCTTATGAACTTATACTTTTTCATCCATTCAGACAGTTTTCTTTCTGTAATCTCGAAACACTTTAAAATACACAAAACACTTTTATCATCACCCCGGCCAGGCGGGAGTCTGCTCATACGAAGCCTTCCTTGGGAAAACAGGCATACTAAAAACGGTTACGTGAATTTACGAGTTCCCGCGTGGTTTTTTCAAGGTTTGTTCCGGTAAGAAACGAACGACCTGCGCACCTCATGGATTCTCGGATCACCTGGTTTTTCAGCTAACAGACGATAAAAAGAGTGCTTTCCTCCGAGCTGCTCCAAAACCGGTCAGCTGGTTGACGGATGGTCAAACCCGGAATCCAAAAAAGACGAGTCCTGTTTTTCTCCCCAGCGAACCGGTTCTGTCCGGCTTCAATGGCGAACCGTTCAATCCTTTACCCGGTTTGCCGTTATGGAAACGGTTCCGGAATGGTTTACCTCGTCAAGCCGGACAACGCCTGTCCCTTTTCCCCCACACCAGTCCACAAACAAACGACTGGTTTCACGATGATTCACGTTATCGGAAGAGACACCGGCAGACCCAGCGAGCTGGGAAACATGTCTGACGGGACGCTTTCTTCGTTACGGTTGAAATGCCTTGATACATGGCAAAAGCGTCAGCGCAGGAGGCTGGACAGTATTGGAGCTGCCGTATACCGGATTAAATCGGGAAGCATCCAGCTCAAGAATTTCCCCTACGTCTGCAGGTAGTTGAGACTGAGTCACGTTAATCGTACTTTTCTGATAAGAACACGCTCCGTACGCATCGTTTTCACCGGAAAATGCCGTAGGAATAAGATGAAATCCTTCGACAATATTGGGCAATCCTGCGTTCATGACTGTGCCCGGTGTCACGTTACCTTGTGCAAACCGGCCAATCAGATCGGGCAGATCAAAAGTCGTCCTCCCGTCCCCATCACCGAAGCGTGTCCCAATTGCCGAAAACAGGCCCGGATAAGCTTTCGGTTCCACCGTTGACCCATCTGCTACCCGATAGCCTACGGGTGGCTTCGTCATGGCGAAATAATGAACGCTGCCAACAGGTACCGCTCATCTCATGATTTTTTCTTCAAGCATGTGTATACAGTTGTCCAACTTTGTTTTGTCACTTTGTTCCGGGTGGCCATCCCAACAGCTTCTTCTATTCCCAAAGTCTGTCTTGTCATTTCCTTGTCGGCACTCTTCCCCAGCAGTTCGCTCAGGTAATCGTGCAGCTCTCCCAGTGCCCTTTTCATTTCCCCTGTCGTCGTTTTCGGCAACTTGTTGCCGGTCAGGACATTTTTTCCGGTAACTTCGTCATGATGCTCTCCATAAAAAAAGACCTCGCTTCAACGAAGGAGGTCTGTTGTCAATTTCGGGCGCAACTCAGACGCCCAAGAAGAGAGTACACGACGATGGCACTTCGGTCAGCTCGTCAAGAGACGACGGGCTTCCTGACGGAAAACCGGTTTGCGCAATACGTTCGGCTGCGTTTCCTTTACCTGGGAGAACCTTCCAGTCGCCACGGAAAAGTCGCACTTAGCCTGTTTTCCTGCCTGCAAGGCATGCAAACAGGCTCATCAGTTCGATGAAGACCGGCTGAGAAACGGTGACCCTATTTCTTGCCCGGGTTACTGCCGACGTCATGAACCGTTTTTCCGGACGGCTTTCCTTCTTTCAGCTCAAGTTATCCGCAACGTCCCCGTTCACCCTTCTGTTCAACAGAGTCTCTTTCGCTGAACCGTTCGAAAGTTCGACACTTGATCCGTCGATTGCCGGGCTTTACCGGACTGACCTGTAACCGATGCTGCTCTTTCGATTTCCCGGCAGAGAAGAACAAAGTTCTCATCGACCCATGATCTTTTCACGCAGAATCGAATTGACCCGGCTTTGCCAGCCGCGTCCAGTGGCCCTTAACGCTTCCAGTAAATCGGCGTCCAGTCGGATGGACGTACTCACTTTGGGATTGTCTGCCTGCGGCCGCCCGCGTGGCCGTTTTTCCACTAAAGCCGTGAATTGCGCCTGGGTAAAAAATTCTGCGGCCGGTTTGGCTTTTTTGAAGGCTTCTTCACGAATTTCCGGGTTGTCCCTGTCGGCCTCGATGCCTGCATTGATGGCGACATCTTCTTCCAGAGTCGGAACGATGACTTTACGGCCCGACTTGGTTTTAACAATTTTCATATTGTTTGACTTCCCTTCTGTTGGCTTTCCGAAGACTGATGATTCTGATCGTATCGGCATCGGGCATGCTGAATACCAACACATGCAGTCTTTTTTCGATCAACCCTATTGCCTGATAGCGACGTTCCGGATAGGCCTTACGAGTGTCTTCTTGAATGTAGGCGGTTTCCCACTCGAAAAACGGGGCCTCGCTAAACGAAATCCCATGCTTGATAATAGTGCTCCTGTTTTTGGCTAAATCGAACTCACCACTTTATTGTTTATACAATAAATAAAACCGTCAAGTATTTGTTGCGTACGCTATACGTCCTTTTCCAGGGATTTCATTCGTGACTTGCTCGCTCCGCTACAAAACCGTCACAGCAAAAGGCCTCATAAAAAAGCACACTTTTCAAGTGTACTTGATCAATAACTCACCGTGTGCCCATCAGGACTTGAAGCTGACAAAAAAGGGTGATCAGTCGCGAAGACTGTTTTACAATTCATTTAAAATCAATAATTTATAAATTATCAAGCACGTCAAACGGGCCATCACGGCACAAGACGATGGAGTGTCCCTAACTGTGCCACCCATTTGTCACCGTAACATGATTCCCGTTTTCCCGCCATAAATCCCGGGAAAATCTGAAATCCTGTCGAGAGCAAAATAGCTCGTCACAGGCGCCCGATTCATGAGCCATTCTGTATTTCCGGTTTTGTTACCTTGATCAGCCATTATTGCCCCAGCGTTTGGTTCTTCCATCGCCGCGGACAGCGAAAAGGAACCCGTTTCCCGCCGGTTCGATACAAAAACAAGGATGAAAAAGTGCCGATTGCGGACTTGTCGTTTGAAGGACAACGGTTTACTTTACGAAAACAGCTCTTGCCGTTTCCGGATCAGTGTCGCACTTTAGGAGATACAGCGATTTCAATCGCCGGCGACCGGATTTCTTCCACAGTCGCGTGCGTATTCAGTCAGTCTTTCAGTGCCTCCCCTGTCCCAGGCCATAACCGGACAGGAGCTTTCTCCG
>DBGFLV010000178.1:0-1819 GCA_048528425.1 Oxalobacter sp.
TGTTTCGGTGCCATCATGGTAACGATCGGCTGGATTATTTACTCGTTTGCCGCTAGCCTGGGCGTCCTATACGCCGCTTCCGTCATCACCGGTATCGGTGCGGGTGCTGTTTACGGAACGTGTTCTGGTAACTCGTTGAAATGGTTCCCGGACAAACGGGGTCTGGCAGCAGGGGCAACCGCAGCAGGTTTCGGTGCCGGCGCTGCCATTACCGTTATTCCGGTTGCCAACATGATCAACACCCAGGGCTATGAACAGGCTTTCCTGGTATTCGGTATCATCCAGGGTGTCATCATCTTCATTTGCGCCTTGTTCATGCCGCGTGCGAAACTGCCGCCCGGAACCAAAGCCATTCCGCGTGTTATTTCCAGCAAGAAAGACTACACCCCGACCCAGATTGTCAGAGAACCTCTTTTCTGGCTGATCTACGTCTGCTTCGTCGGTGTCGCTTCCGGCGGTATCATGGCTACGGCTTCTTTCGGCCCGGTTTCCCGCGACTACGGTCTGGACAAGATTCCGGTTACAGTGATCGGTGTTACGTTGCCTCTGTTGACGATGGCTATGTCTATCGACAACATCTGTAACGGTGCAACCCGTCCGATCATGGGCTTTTTGTCTGACCGATTCGGCCGTGAAAACATCATGTTCATCGTGTTCATGGGTGAAGCTGCCGCTCTCTTGGGGCTGATGCAATTCGGCCGTACGCCGATCGGCTTCATGTTCTTCGCCGGTATGACCTTCGCATGCTGGGGTGAAATCTTCTCGCTGTTCCCATCCATGTGTGCTGATACGTTTGGCAGCAAGAACGCGGCAGGTAACGCCGGGACGCTGTATACGGCAAAAGGAACGTCTTCGCTTCTGGTTCCGCTGGCAGCTGGTCTGGCCAAAGGGGGTAACTGGAATCGTACCTTCATCCTGTCGGCATGTATTGCAGCGACCTGTTCCGTCCTGGCACTGTTCGTGCTGAAACCGTGGCGCAGACGTTTCATTGAAAACAACAACAAGGAAATCGAAGCACAGCAGGCAGCTGCCGTAAAAGCCGCTGTTTAAGTGCCCGTCGTTTTTCGGAAGAATCCTTCGGGATTCTTCCACCGTTGAAGTTTTAATGGTAAAAAAATCGAAAACCGGCAATCCTGACAGGATTGCCGGTTTTGGTTTGATGCAAGAGTTTTAACGCAGAAGACAGTTAGCTAGACAAGCCAGGTTTAGATTTTTCCCTGATTTTTAAGACGACTTAACGTTTCAGGAGAAAGATTGAGGTAAGAAGCCAGTTCTTTTTTGGGCATTCTGTCGAAGAGATCGGGATGCTTCCTCAAAAAACGGTGGACGCGACCCGGGGCATCCAACAGATGCAGTGAGATAGTGTGAGACATGATGCTGCTCATGATACGCATGACTTCCATTTCGAAACGCTGTTTGAGTGCGGGATGGGTTTCGATAAAAGTCACCCATTGCGGCATGGCAATCCGTGCAATACGTGCCTTGGTGACCGTAATGACACTGAAAGGCGCCGCCTTGTTGAACTTCCACGAAGCGTAAGTCGCTTCCATGTACCGCTCGCTGGTAAAACGCAGAATCATTTCCTTGGCATGCTGATTGGCAACCGATCTTTTTAAAATGCCGTCGAGGACGAAAATGACTTCGAGATCGCGGTCTCCCTGATGAGTCAAACAGTCGCCTTTGGAATGATCAGATACATCCAGATACGGTTCCAGCTCAGCCAATTCATGTGGAGACAATTCCTTCAGTATGCAATTTTGAGATAGTTGCACCCGAATAATATTTTTCTCGGGATGATTTGCTATTAAGGCCATGAATT
>DBGFLV010000179.1:0-4531 GCA_048528425.1 Oxalobacter sp.
CCGCTGCGAACGGCGTTCACAAAATTGTCGACCACTTGAACAATACGGCAAGCAAAGATTGAAAAAGCGTTGTATCCTTTCAGAAAAACACACTGTCTCCGGAACAACCCTTCCGTTACCTGGTTCATTCCGCCAGGTCATTCAGGCAAACAGAGCTTATCCATGAAATTGTTCGACATTATCGGCCCGGTCATGATCGGACCTTCCAGCTCCCACACGGCAGGTGCCGTCAAAATCGGCCTCATTGCCCGCAAACTGCTGGGAGAAACGCCGTGTAAAGCCGACATCAAATTGCACGGCTCGTTTGCCATGACCGGTGCTGGTCACGGAACGGATCGGGCCATCGTCGCCGGACTCCTGGGCATTTATCCTGACGACGCCCGTATTCCCGACAGCTTTTCCATTGCCCAGAGAGAAGGGCTTTCGTTCGACATCGACATCACCCACATACCGAACGCGCATCCGAATTCCACCTTGTTGACGCTAGAAGGCGTCAACGGCAGAAAAATCGAAATAGTTGCGTCGTCGCTGGGTGGCGGCCGCATTTTAGTGTCACGCATCGACGGTATCGCGACCCGTTTTTCAGGGGATGAAAACACGCTGATCGTGCACAACCATCATGACCGGCCCGGCCATGTCGCCCAGGTGACGGCCGCGCTGGCCAGTCATCGCATCAACATCGCCACCATGCAACTGCATCGCCACACCAAAGGCGGCCATGCCGTCATGGTCATTGAATGTGACGATCCCATCCCTGCAGAACTCGTCAATCATCTCAAACATATGGAAGGGATCGTCAAGGTCACTTACCTGAACCAGGAAAAACAATAGAGAACCCTTATGGCATTCCAGTCCGTCAAACAATTGCTCGAACGGGCCGCTTCCGAACACCTCCCTTTGTGGGAAACCATCCTGGAAGACGATCTCAACTCGCACAATCTCACCCGTGAAGCCTCCCTGATGAAGATGCAGTATTTTTGGGAAGCCATGAAAACCTCGGTAGAAAACTATCGTCCTGAAGACCGCTCCAATAGCGGACTGGTTGGTGGAGACGGTGAAAAAGTCCGGATCGCGAGTCAGGAAGGCCGTCTCTTCGGCGGTGAATTTTTCAATGACGTCATCACGGAAGCCCTGAAAGTCAGTGAATGCAACGCCTGTATGAAACGGATCGTCGCTATGCCGACGGCCGGTTCCTGTGGCGTCATCCCTGCCGTTTTAATCCCGCTCGTTAGGGAACGTGCTCTTTCCGACGAATCCATCATCCAGGCGCTTTACGTCGCGGCCGGATTCGGACAAATCATCGCCACCCGCTCGTCCATATCTGGTGCGGAAGGCGGTTGTCAGGCCGAAGTGGGCACGGCATCCGCGATGGCAGCAACCGCCGTCACCTATCTCGGCGGTGGAACCGGCCTGATGTGTTCTTACGCCTGCGCCATGGCGCTGGCCAATCTGATGGGCCTGGTGTGCGACCCGATCGCGGGACTGGTGGAAATACCGTGCGTCCAGCGTAACGTCATCGGTGCCGTCAACGCACTGGCCTGCGCCAACATGGCTTTGGCCGGTGTCGAACATAAAATACCGGCGGACGAAGTCATCGACGCGATGCGCGCCGTCGGTGACACGCTCTCATCTGATCTGAAAGAAACGGCCCGCGGCGGTCTGGCTGCCACGCCAACTGCTAAAATCATCGTCAGGGAACTGATCCGAAAAAACCAGTTTCATTCCGATAACTGATCCTGTTTTTTTCAGCATAACAGACCGGTCTGCCGGTAAAACAGCACGCCCACCGGCGTGAGCGTGACACTGCCGAAATCTCTGTAAGGAAGACAGTGTTACCGGACGTGAAAACCACATGCGTCTGCCATCACCGTCGTCATGACGTTGGTGACCGTGTCGTCAGGCCGAACGATCCCGTTTATCGACACGGCCGTGACTGCAAACGGTTTTCGGGCTTGGGTGTAAAAACCCCGGATTGCCGCTAAAACAGTCAAGTCCATTATCTGACCGTTTCCCCTGAATCCACCGATGGTTTCCAGTGGCAGACCGGTAAAACCCGCCTGCCGTGAACCGTCACATCACCCGGCGAAAACATGTCCCTTCTTTCCTCTCCACCTCCCAACGAGTTGAACCAGCGCCAGACCGTCACCTGCTTGTTGGTTCGCTTCGGACAAACACGGCTGCCTGTCACACGACCGATAACAGTTTCAAAAAGAAAGAAAACCGGATCAGTAAACCGTTTCACGCATCCGTTCGGCACTTTTGACCATGTTTTCCAGTGCCGAAACCGTTTCTTTCCATTGACGGGTTTTCAGACCGCAATCCGGATTGACCCACAAACGATCCGCGGGAATGACAGCCGTTGCCTGTTTCAACAACTCGACTATTTCCGCTATCGACGGTACCCGCGGCGAATGAACGTCGTAAACACCGGGCCCGATCTCATTGGGATACCGGAAATCCTGGAATCCCTTTAACAGGGTCATCCCGCCCCGGCTGGCTTCTAGCGTAATGACATCAGCATCCAGGCCTGCGATATTCGGCATGACATCGTTGAATTCGGCATAACACATGTGCGTGTGGATCTGCGTGTCATCGGCCACACCCGAAGAAGCGATCCGGAAAGCACGGCAGGCCCAGTCCAGATAGTCCGGTTGGTGCCGGCGACGTAACGGCAAACCTTCCGGTAAACCGGGCTCGTCAATCTGGACGATTCCGATACCCGCCTTTTCCAGATCGGACACTTCATCGCGAATCGCCAGCGCGATCTGGCCGGCGACAACCGCTCTTTTTTCATCGTCACGAACGAAAGACCATTGCAGCAGAGTAATCGGGCCAGTCAGCATCGCTTTTACCGGCTTGTCCGTCAGACTTTGCGCATATCGGATCCATTCGACCGTCATCGGTTTCAGTCTTAACACATCGCCGTAGATGACCGGAGGTTTGACACAACGGGAACCATAAGACTGTACCCAGCCATTGTCCGTCGTTGCCATCCCTTCCAGAAAAGCCGAAAAGTATTCAACCATGTCGTTGCGTTCGGCCTCACCGTGAACAAAGACATCCAGACCCAGTTTTTCCTGCTCGCCGATACAGAAAGCGATTTCTTCCTTCATCGCTTTTTCATAAGTCGCCCCATCCATGTGACCGCGTTTGAAAGCCGCTCGTGCAGCACGAATTTGTTGCGTCTGTGGAAACGAACCGATCGTGGTAGTCGGAAAAGCGGGTAACTTGAAACGCTTGCGCTGCAACGCCTGACGGAGAGGAAAAGCGGAACGGCGACGATCCATTCCTTCTTCCAGACGGCCCATTCTGTCTGCGACCTGTTTATTATGTGCCCACTCGCTCTGCCGCAAAACCACAGTTTGCCGGGAATCATTTAAAGCCTCTACTATAGCTCTTTCCCCTTTTTCCAGCCCCTCCTTCAGAAAGCGAACTTCATCGAGCTTTTCAACAGCAAAAGCCAGACACTGTTTCAATCGTGGATCCATCCGTTTTTCCGCTTCAAGTGAAAAAGGCACATGCAGCAGGGAACAGCTCGGTGCCACCCATACATTTTCTCTTCCGGCCAGTCCCGGGGTCTTGAACACAGCCAATGCCCTATCCAGATCAGCTTTCCAAATGTTACGGCCGTCAATGACTCCGATGGACAACACTTTTTCTTCCGGCCATTTCGCCGTTACTTCTTTCAGATCATCCGCACCCCGCACGACGTCGAGATGCAAGCCGGCAACCGGTAACCGGCAGCAGGTATCGACGTGTCCTTCCAATGAAGAAAAATACGTCGTCAACAACACCTTAACCGGTTCTTTCGCCAGTTCGGTATAAGCGTCCTCAAATGCAGCCAGCCATTCCCCACTGATATCCAGTCCCAAAACCGGCTCATCCAGTTGTATCCACTCCACCCCTTCCGCGTGAAGCCGCGACAACACGTGCCGATAAACCGGCAGCAGTTTCGTCAACAAAGACAAACGGTTGAAGTCACTTACGCTTTCACGACCCAACCAAAGAAAACTGATCGGACCCAGTAGTACCGTCTTGACAGCATACCCCAGAGCTCTCGCCTCTTTTACCTCCTCAAAAAGCCGTTCGCTTCTCAACGCAAAATCCGTCTCCGGAAAAAACTCCGGCACGATATAGTGATAATTCGTATCGAACCACTTCGTCATCGCCATGGCCTGCCCCGATGCCGTCTTCAGCGAACCGCGCGCCAGGGCGAAATACCGTTCCAGTTCAGGCGTCTTCTCCGTAAAACCGAACCGGGCCGGTTCGCATCCCAAAAGCTGAACGTGATTTAAGACGTGATCGTAAAAAGCGAAATCACCGACCGTCACCCAGTCTAGTCCTGCTTTCTTTTGCAATGCCCAATGCTCCGCTCTCAACCGACGCCCCATCGTCACCAGATTGTTCAAATCGGGCCGACTGTCATCCGACTCTGAACTGCTTTTCCAGTACGTTTCCAACGCTGTTTTCAACTGCCTTTGCGCACCCATGCGCGGAAATCCGAGAATATGACTGCAAACCATGTATTTTT
>DBGFLV010000180.1:0-5661 GCA_048528425.1 Oxalobacter sp.
AATATCCATGAAAAACAGCCATAATTTCGTTATTCGGAACCGGTTTGTGTCACTTCCGGTTCACTTTGAACGAATGTGGAGCCGGTTTGCTGTTATTCAAGAGTAGCGGCTGACAAATCCCGGCCGTTTGGCGATGCGACAGGTAAAACCTGCCGATGTCGCATTTTCACGATTCGTCGATTGAGACTAGAATAGGCACCTTAATTGTTTTGTGCTATCTGGAGTTGTGATTGAAAAATTATCCTCATCCTATCATTGCCCGTGAAGGCTGGCTTTTTATCGTCCTTTCCTTTGCTGTTACGGGCCTCGTCACCTACCAATGGGGCATGTGGTCTCTGCCTTTGTGGCTCATCAGTCTCTTCGTTCTCCAGTTTTTCCGCGATCCGGCCAGAACGGTTCCCGGCGGGGCTTCTTCTGTTCTGTCGCCTGCCGATGGACGAATCGTCGTGGTCGAAAAAACGCAAGACGTGTACGGAAAGCGTGAAGCATTGAAAATCAGTGTCTTTATGAACGTGTTCAATGTCCATTCCAACCGGTCGCCGGTGGATGGAAAAGTGGAAGACGTCCATTATTTTCCAGGCAAATTCGTCAATGCCGATCTGGACAAGGCCTCTTTGGAAAACGAACGCAACGCGTTGATCATCACGGCGACAAACGGACAGATGGTTACCTGTGTCCAGGTGGCCGGTCTGATTGCTCGCCGCATTCTTTGTTACGTCAAAAGCGGTGACACCCTGGAGCGGGGACAGCGTTTCGGCTTCATCCGTTTCGGTTCCCGTGTCGACGTTTACCTGCCGCTTTCCGCAATACCCAAAGTTACTGTAGGTGATAAAGTTCATGCGACTGAAACCGTTTTGGCCGAACTGTGAAAAGAGGCCGATGAATCGGTGCACGATCCTTTAAAAAACGATACACTGTTTCCCATCTTGTCGGAGAAAGTGCATGAATCAGCCGGAACAACCTGTCTCTGAACCGCGTACAAAGCGAACCAATCTGCGCCGCAAAGGGATTTATCTTTTGCCGAACGCGATTACGATTTCTTCGCTTTTTTGCGGGTTTTACGCCATTGTCATGTCGTTGAATCTGGAATTCAAACAGGCAACCGTCGCTATTTTCATTTCCATGATTTTGGACAGCATGGACGGTCGGGTCGCCCGATTGACCCGAACGCAAAGCGAATTCGGTGCCGAACTCGATAGCCTGGCCGACATGGTCGCGTTTGGGGCAGCTCCCGCTCTGGTCGTGTACGAATGGTCACTTAAGGGAATGGGCCGGATCGGTTGGGTGTCGGCCTTCGTTTTCTGTGCGTGTGCCGCCTTGAGACTGGCCCGGTTCAATACCAACATTGCTGTTGTGGACAAGCGTTATTTTCAGGGATTGCCCAGTCCTGCCGCGGCAGCGCTGGTAGCGGGATTTATCTGGTTGATGGACGACATCGGTTTTTCAGGCAGCGATTTTTACTGGACGTCCTGGATTTTGACCCTGTACGCCGGTCTGACTATGGTGTCGAACGTTCCGTTTTACAGTTTCAAGGTCATGAATATTCGGAAATCAGTCCCGTTTATTGCCGTCATTTTGGTTGTTTTGATTTTTGTTGCCGTGTCGTTTGACCCGCCCAAAGTGATTTTCGGCTTGTTCGTCATCTACGGTATTTCGGGCTATGTTGTGTATCTCTGGCGGAAAATACAAGGAAAACCGGTTAGTATTGTCCAGACGAAAGTGGAATCACACGATGACCCGGAATAAGCACAAGGAAACGGCAAATCAGACAGAATTGGAGGATAAATGGGGCTGTTTTCCAAAAAGTATTGCATGAACCACAAAAGGAGCTTATAGTTTTTTCATGAATAGCAGAATGTTCAATTTCCCGTTCCATTTGCATAACGGCAGCTTGCATGGCGTGTCGCTATTACCCGTTCTAGCGCGCCAGGCGTGCTGATATCCCCTTTTTACTATCCCGCAAATTTCGGTCTTTGCCCATGAGGCAGAGGCGAACGAATTCGTATTCCGCATTAATTAAACCTATCGAACGACCCAAAGGAGCACATCATGGTTGGCACCCCAACAGACTCGGCAGAAAAAATCATTATATTTGACACAACGTTGCGCGACGGAGAACAGGTTCCGGGGAGCCAACTGAACACGCTTGAAAAAATCGAAGTGGCCAGAGCGCTGGAAGCACTGGGCGTCGACGTTATCGAAGCCGGTTTTCCGATTTCCAGCCCGGGTGACTTCAAGTCGGTAGTGGAAATTTCCAAAGTCGTGGACAAACCGGTTATTTCCGCACTCACACGCGCCATTGAAAAAGACATCGACGTAGCGGCCGAAGCCCTAAAATACGCCAAAAAGGGACGAATTCACACCGGTATCGGCACTTCACCCTACCATATTTATTCAAAATTCAACTCGACTCCCGAGCAGATTCTCGAACGGGCCGTCAACATGGTAAAGTATGCCCGCCGGTACGTCGATGACGTCGAATTTTTTGCAGAAGACGCCGGGCGGAGTGAAAACGAATTTCTGGCACGCGTCGTCGAGGCCGTGATCGCTGCCGGTGCCACCGTCATCAACATTCCGGACACGACCGGTTACTGTACGCCTTACGAATACGGTGAGAAGATCAAGTATTTGAAAGACCACGTCGCCAACGTCGACAAGGCCGTTTTGTCCGCGCACTGTCACAACGATCTGGGTATGGCGACTGCCAACGCGCTGGCAGGTATCATGAACGGCATCCGGCAGGTGGAATGCACGATCAACGGTATCGGTGAACGGGCCGGTAACACGTCGCTTGAAGAAGTCGTCATGATTTTGAAATGTCGAAAGGACATCCCGGCCTATACTGACATCGATACCACCAAGATCATCAAAACGTCCAGGCTGGTCTCCAATCTGATGCGAATGCCGGTACAACCGAACAAGGCGATTGTCGGACGCAACGCTTTCGCGCATTCGTCGGGCATTCATCAGGACGGTGTGCTCAAAAACCGAGAAAATTATGAAATCATTGACCCGGCCGATATCGGTGTCAGCGATTCTTCCATTGTGTTGACGGCCCGAAGCGGTCGTGCCGCCCTGGATCACCATTTGCGTCGTCTGGGGTATGAACTCTCTCATGCAGAGCTGGACGTCGCTTACAGCAAATTTCTGGTATTGGCCGATGCCCAAAAATCCGTTTCCGATGACGATTTGCGCAATCTGGCCGGTACGGGAACCGTGGAAGACGCCAGAAGAATCAAGCTGGATTATTTGCAGGTTGTTTGCGGCAAAAACGCCATTCCAATGGCTACCGTCCGCCTGATTATTGACGGAGAACCCTGTATTGCCACTGCATCGGGCAATGGCCCGATTGACGCGTCAATCAACGCGGTTCGTCAGTTGATCACCCAGAAAGTCACTCTGGAAGAGTTTTTGATTCAAGCGATTACCCGGGGTACCGACGATGTCGGCAAGGTACACATCCAGGTGGAAAACAAGGGTAAAGTGTATTACGGTTTTTCCGCCAATACCGACATTATTACGGCTTCGGTCGATGCGTACATCGATGCGGTGTCGAAAGTGATCTGATTTTTGGAGATGGAAAAGAGTCGGTTTGTCGCCAGTGCGACAAACCGGACAATACGTGGCGGTGGTCATGTGTTTTTCATACAGAACGGGTTACTGATTGAGGATCGGTAACCCGTTTTTTCGCTCCTGAACGATCGGAGAGAACAGCCGCTTTGTCTGGTTGTCCGACGCGTTTTAAACGCAGTTGAAAAGCCTTTCCGTCATGTGGACAAGGGTGGTTTTGTGTCGGCTCGGGATCCCGGCGTAGTCCGGTTTTCAAAAACCGAAGCCGACACCGATACCGCCACCGATTCGTCTGCCACCTCCTATGCCGATCCCGATTCCAGGGCCTCCCCAAAAACCGTTGTCGCGCAAATAAAGCGGATCCTGCCCGTTTTCCATTCCCCGGACAATGCCGTTGGAATCGAAATAAATATGCATCATCGAATTCCAGAGACCTTCTTCCTTGTAGCGGTAAGACCAGACTTCCTGTTTTTTGAGCGGAAGATATTCCGTTTCGGTCGGATGGCCGACGGCGCGTAAAACGTCGTTCTTGTTGAATTGATTGACCTTGATTGTGGCAAATTTTTCACGGGTTCGGACGTTATCGTAAGAAATCAGTTTGCCGTCCGGCCCGATCCGGGCCATGTATGCGTATTGCGACCATTCCCCGGCCGGCCATTCCAACAGAGTGGTATCGCCGTCGGGATACTCGATGGCCGGCGCTCCTTTTCTGGCGATCACTTCCTGAACCGGCATACCCGGAACCAGTGGTGGCCCGAACACCGAAGCGCATCCTGCCAAAGTCAGCGAGGCAGCCAGCATCAGAGCCGAAAGAGCGAGTTTCATGTTGTCTCCTTGTTTGTATATCGACACAGCAGGTTTTTACGTTCAATCATTATGGATGTACATCGGATCCATGCCGTTTTCCAGACGTCTGACGATGCCGTTCGAATCGAAATAGACATACATCATTGAATTCCAAAGGCCGTCTTCCTTGTAACGATAAGCCCAGACTTCTTGTCGGATCAGGGGAAGATACTGGGTTTCAGTTGGATGACCGACGGTTTTCAATACATCGTTCTTGTTGAACCGGCCAATTTGAATAGTAGCGAATTTTTCCCGCGTCAGCACCTGTTCGTAAGAGACCAGTTTGCCGTCCGGCCCGATTTTCGCCATGTAAGCGTATTGGCCCCAGGGGCCGACAGACCATTCCAGAAGCGTCCCGTCCCCATCGCGGTAGCGAGCGTCGGGCTCGCCTCTTCGGGCGATGACCTCCTCAACGGGTGTCCCCGGTGCAGGCGGGGGGCCGAAAACGGTTGAACAGCCTGCAAGTAAAAGGGTAAAGCTTAGCCATAACGCAATACGGGATTTCATGACAGCCTTTCCGAAAGAATCTTTCAGGGTTTATTGTACAGAAAACGCTTTTCCGTTATACTGCCCTACCGGTCATTTGACCGGTATTTATCTTGTTTGTTCACGGTACGAAGGGGTCGAGACTCCGTGTGCCGCCTGTGAGGAGTTATATTATGGCATTGCTTAAAGATGACAAGGCTGCTATCGTGTCCACCAATGCACGCAGCCAAAACGATACCGGTTCTCCGGAAGTTCAGGTTGCCTTGTTAACGGCACGTATCAATGATCTGAATGAACATTTCAAGGTTCATACCAAGGATCATCATTCTCGCCGTGGTCTGATCAAAATGGTCAACCGTCGTAAGGATTTGCTGGCTTATCTGCGCAAGAAAGACATCAACCGTTACCGCGATTTGATTGCAAAACTCGGGTTGAGAAAATAATCGGTGTTGCAAGTCTTGAAGTAGTGATGAAATGCCTGCGTCAGATGTCTGCCGCGGGCATTTCGTTATGGGTGTGCCATACGTTGTAACGCTTTACGTGATCGGAACGGATCATCTGTTTGTCATGAGGTGGACGACAGCGCCTGAAATCCTGTCGGCAAAAATGAAAGGAATGACATGTTTAACAAAGTAAGCAAGACTTTCCAGTACGGTCAGCATACCGTTACTTTGGAAACCGGAGAGATTGCGCGCCAGGCCAGCGGCGCTGTGTTGGTATCCGTGGATGATACCGTCGTGCTGGCAACCGTCGTCGCCA
>DBGFLV010000181.1:0-4819 GCA_048528425.1 Oxalobacter sp.
AATTTAATCGATGGCTGGAAGCTTAACGTATGCGTTTGAATAAAAAAGCCGGTTTCGTTCTGATCGGATCGTTGACCGTGATGACACTGTCGTCGTGTAGTTCGTTTGACAGTCTGCTTGAAGCGGACCGTATTGATTACAAAAGCGAGGCGGATTCGCAATCTCCGGCGAGACGGCTTGAAATTCCGCCCGATCTGACCCAGTTGCAACGGGACAACCGTTACGCTATTCCCCAGGTTTCTGCGGGCGTCGTCACAGCGTCCGATTACAATCAGAAGCAACAGGAAACGCATCCGGCCTCTCCCGGTTCGCCTGCTCTGGTAGCCCCCAATGAAGCGACGGATGTTCGTATCGAAAAACACGGCAGCCAGCGGTGGCTGGTGGTCAACCGCTCCCCTGAAGTGCTCTGGCCCCAGATCCGGGACTTCTGGCAAGATAACGGTTTTCTGATCAACGTGGATTCACCCGATACCGGGATTATGGAAACGGACTGGGCGGAAAACCGCGCCAAGATACCGCAGGACTTCATCCGCCGCACTCTGGGCAAAGTCTTCGATTCGCTCTATTCCACCGGTGAACGCGACAAGTTCAGAACCCGTCTTGAACGCAATCCCGACGGAACAACGGATATTTACATCAGTCATCGTGGTGCTCAGGAAGAGCTGGTCGGCGTCAATAAGGACACGACTATGTGGACCGCCCGGCCATCCGATCCGGAGCTGGAAGCGGAATTTTTGTCCCGTCTGATGGTTCAGTTAAGCGACATCAACCAGAAAGAAAAAGCCAAGGCCAGGGCTCTGGCGGAACAGAAGACGGTCGTTCTGCCTTCCAAGGCCACCCTGGTCAAGGGAAATGACCGTTCGAAAGTGGTCGTCGATGAAACTTTCGACCGAACCTGGCGGCGTGTCGGCCTGGCCCTGGATCGTGTCGGTTTCACGGTTGAAGACCGGGATCGGTCCAAGGGATTGTATTTTGTCCGGTATGTCGACCAGGATAGCGACGCCAAGAACACTCCTGAAAAGGAAAAAGGGTTCTTCTCGAAACTGTTTACTTTCTCGGAAAAGGAAAAGGTAGCTCAACGCTATCAGATTTCGGTAACCGAAACGGACGGTAAGAGTGAAATCGTGGTACTGGACGACAAAGGTCAGCCGGAAACGACTTCGACCGGCAAGAAGATTGTGAATCTGTTGTATGAACAATTGCGATAACGTTTTTTCAAATGGCGGCCGGGTTTGAGACTGACCAGTTTGGGGAGCGGCAGTCGAGGTAATTCTCTGCTCATCGCCGCAAAAGACGGTGTGACGAATACGACCGTCATGGTGGATTGCGGTTTCAGTATTCGCGAAACGGAGCGTCGCCTGGCGCGGGCCGGTTGCCGATTTTCCGATCTTTCGGCCATTGTGGTCACGCATGAACACAGCGATCACGCCGGTGGTGTCGTTGCACTGGCACGACGTCACCACATTCCCATCTGGATGAGTTACGGCACTTTCCAGTCTCTGAAAAAAGATTTTTCCGGTATTGACCTGAACTTCTGTCGTGATGGAGACCGTTTTTCCATAGGTAATCTTCAACTGTCGGCCTTTACCGTATCGCATGACGCGCAGGAACCCCTGCAATTTCACGTTACTGATGGTGCCGTCAAATTCGGATTATTGACCGATACCGGCCAGATCACGTCCCGTGTTTCCAGTGCCTTGGCGTCTTGTGACGTCCTGATGATCGAGTGCAATTATGACGAGGCAATGCTTGAAAAATCGTTTTATCCCTATTATCTCAAAAAGCGCATTAGCAGTACGTTCGGCCATTTATCAAATGAAAGAGCGGCCGATTTTTTGTCCGGACTGGACACAACACGGCTGAAAAAGGTTGTCTGTGCCCATTTGAGCCAAAACAACAATTTGCCCAAGCTGGCGAAAGAAGCAATTGCCTCTGCGGTGAATACCGCTCGTACGGAAGTGCTGGTGGCGGGGCAGCAAGACGGTTTCGACTGGTTGGAAGTCAGCTGACGCCTTACCTGAAATGGAGTTCGGGAGGTTAATAAAAAAGCCGGTCGAAAGACCGGCTTTTTTCAGACGCGACAAAAATTATTTCTTGGCAGCGTTGGCAGCAGCAGAAGCTGCGTCCTTGGCAGCGCCAGCAGCGTCTTTGGCGGCGTCTTTAGCAGCACCGGCAGCGTCTTTAGCTGCATCTTTAGCAGTAGCGGCAGCGTCTTGGGCAGCTTCTTTGCTAGCAGCAGCCGGAGCAGCCGTGTTGGCAGCCGGAGCGGCCGGAGCAGCAGCCGGGGTAGCCGGAGCGGCTTTTTTGTCAGCAGGTTTGTCACCAACTTTACATGCGGTCAGAGCAAGAGCCATCAGGCCAACGAGCAATAAAGACTTTTTCATTTGTGATCCTTATTTAAATATATAGGTTAATTACCGGTAATTTGAATACTACTTTCAATAGAGTGCTACCGGATGTTTGTGCTAGGTGGCACGAATTACATCGATAACTCCCTAATGACGCTGATTATAGCCATTTTTTGAGTGTTGTAGCCTTCGTTTCCGGATGTTTTTGCACCTGTTTTGCAATCGCGCAACACGTTTGAAGTCTTCTTCAAACGTGATAAGCCAGTGTTGACCAATTCAGGAGTATTTCTCTGAGAATGAGATGGAAAATAAAAGGATTACATCACCCTGATGTAGAGTAAATTTATTATACAAAACAAAGAGTTGTAAAAAAATTTCTATCCGGAAAGAGTAAACGTGTATCGGATGCGTATCGGTTTCGCTTCCTTGTTTCTCAAGATCAACAGTTTATGGCATGCCGACAATTTATTTAGAAAAATCAAGAAAGTGTCATGTAATTTGACGATATTACAACAAGCCTGACCAGCGAAACGGCGTTATTTATCTCTTATAGATAATATGCTTAAAGCAAGTCTGAACGTTTAAAGTCATGGGAAGCAGGTATAATTTTTCCCGATCCCTTGAAACCTTATCCGGAGAAGAAATGAAAATTGGCAAAAATACGGTTGTCACCGTTCACTACAAATTGTCCGATGCGCAAAACAATTTGCTGGAAGACGGCCAGGAACCGATCGTTTACCTTCACGGCGGTTACGACGACACCCTTCCGGCACTCGAGAAAGCGCTGGATGGTCACGAACCCGGATACAAAACTCTGATACAGGTCGAACCGGAGGAAGCTTTCGGCGAATACGACCCTCTGCTGGTTCGGGTGGAAAACCGGGATCGTTTTCCGGCACCGCTGGAAGTCGGCATGCAATTTGAAGGCGTCCCTGAAGAGACCGATCCGACGGAAGAGCCGGCCATTTACGTCGTCACCGACATCGCCGACGACAAGGTTGTTTTGGATGGAAACCATCCTCTTGCCGGGATGGCGTTGCGTTTTGAATTGACGGTAACGGACGTGCGCGAAGCCACCCAAAAGGAAATTGAACGGGGACACATCAATGACCCGGACGAACCGGATGATGACGAAAGCGGAAACGACCAGTTCCGCAGCATCGTGTTGCATTGACAGAGAACCGGAACGCTATTGCAGCGCTTTGATTGACCACAGCTATTCTGTCAAGCTAAAATAATTGATTGCTTGAGTTTAGGGAGCAACATGGGGCGTAAACTGATTGTCGGAAACTGGAAAATGAATGGCAGCCTGGCCATGAATGCCGAATTGCTGGACGGCATCAAGGCGGGTCTGGCAAACATCGACTGTGATCTGGCGATCTGCGTCCCTTTTCCTTATCTCGCCCAATGTCAGACAGCGTTGGCGGGAACGGAAGTCGCGCTGGGAGCGGAAGACGTGTCGGCTCACGCCGTCGGCGCTTACACCGGTCAGGTTTCAACGCGTATGTTGCTGGATTTTGATTGTAAATATGTCATCGTCGGCCATTCTGAGCGGCGGGAATATTGCAACGAATCTGACGAACTGGTTGCCAACAAGGTGCAAAGAGCGTTGGCTGGCGGCTTGACGCCCATTCTCTGCGTCGGTGAGTCCTTGCAGGAAAAGGAAGAAGGAAGAACGGCCGAAGTCGTCGGCAGACAGATCGATACTGTTTTGTCCGTTCTGGAAGAACGGGAAGTGTGTGACATTGTCGTGGCTTACGAACCGGTCTGGGCGATCGGAACCGGAAAAACGCCTTCTCCCGCCATGGTGGAAGACGTTCACGCCTTGTTGCGTGAGTTGATGATCCGGAAGAATCCGGAAGCCGTAGAGTGTGTTCGCATTCTGTACGGTGGCAGTATGAAACCGTCCAATGCAGAAGAATTTTTGCAAATGCCGGATATTGATGGCGGATTGATCGGAGGCGCCGCTTTGAAAGCGTCCGATTTTCTGGCCATTGCGCGTCTGGCGTCGGAATAAGTCCAATCAGTCAAAGGAAACGCAGGAAAAACATGCTGTATAACATTATTATTATTGTGCAAGTCATCTCCGCTTTGGTCATTATTGCGCTGGTGTTGATGCAGCACGGCAAAGGTGCGGACATGGGGGCCGCTTTTGGTGCCGGCGGTTCTTCGGGAAGCATTTTCGGCGCGTCCGGTTCGTCGAATTTTCTTTCCAAGTCGACAGCCATTGCGGCGGTGGTTTTCTTCGTGGCGACCTTGGGTATGGCTTATCTGGGCCACTACCGTGCTCCGGCTCAAAGCGGTATCATCGAGAAACTGCAGTCCGTCACTACACCGGCGCCCGCTTCTGAAAACAAGCCAGCCGTCAGTCCCGACGCTTCTGGAGCCGCTGCCATTCCTGGTGCAGAACAGTCGGTACCGGGTGACCCTGCGGAAAATCCGTCGAAATGATAAACGGTTTCGACTTTTCC
>DBGFLV010000182.1:0-10427 GCA_048528425.1 Oxalobacter sp.
TGGACCCGGAAACAGCCGACCTGCATTTCGCACTGGGCAATCTTTTTCGCCGCCGCGGTGAAACGGAACGCGCTATTCGCATGCATCAGAATCTTTTGCTGCGTCCTGATCTACCGGCCGAACAGCAAATGCAGGCCCGTTACGAACTCGGGCAGGATTTTTTGAAAGCCGGTCTTTTGGATCGCGCTGAAGAAGTGTTCCAGGAACTGACCGGGACGCCTTACGCCATTCAGGCACGGCGAGCTCTACTGGAAATTTTCCAGCGCGAAAAGGAATGGGAACAAGCCATTGAAGCAGCCAAAGCGTTGCAGAATTCCGGAACCGGCAGTCGCAACAAGCAAATTGCACAATTTTATTGTGAACTCGCCGAAGACGAGCTGGTCAACACGCATCCGGAAAAGGCCCTTCCGTTACTCGAGACGGCTTTGTCCATTGATCGCATGAGTGTCCGGGCCACTATTTTGACGGGTGACGCATTGATGGCGCAGGGCCATCCCGAAGAGGCGCTCATCGTCTGGAGGCGCGTCGAAAAACAGAGTATGCCGCACACCGTTTTGGTCGCACAGCGTCTGATGGACGGCTATTACGCGGTCGGGCGCCCTCAAGAAGGGATCAGTCTGTTGAAATCCTATTTGGCCGAAGCCGCTTCCATCGACTTACTTGAAGTCGTTTTCAAAGCCGTCATGAAACAAGACGGTGTCGAAGCGGCTAACACACTGGTTCACGACGAATTGAGAAGAACGCCCACCCTGTTGGGACTGGATAAATTGCTGGAAGCCCAGCTTTTGGTCGTTCCACCCGAAATCAGGCAAGACCTTTCATTCGTACGCAATCTGGTCCAGCGATACGCGTCGAGACTTTCCCGTTATCAATGCAATCATTGCGGTTTCGAGGCACGCCAGTTTTATTGGCAATGTCCCGGTTGTCACCAGTGGGAAACGTATCCGCCCAAGCGAGTGGAAGAAATGAAACTGTCGGCTTGATCTGTCCGGTGCCGTCACTACCCATGTCAACCGGCCTCACCCTGAACAGGAACAACGCTATGAATACCCGCATACTGATCGTCGGCGATATCATGCTCGACCGTTACTGGTTTGGCGAAGTTAATCGGATTTCGCCGGAAGCACCTGTGCCAGTCGTTCTGATTGAAAAAAATGAAGAAAGACTGGGAGGCGCTGCCAACGTGGCGCGAAACGTGGCCGCACTGGACACGCCTTGTAGTCTCCTGGGCATCGTCGGCCAAGATGAAGCCGGAAGACGCGTCGAAACTCTTCTGAACGCGTCCGGTATCGTCCCCTTTTTGCATTCGGCAGAGACGGTGTCCACTACTGTCAAACTCCGCGTCATGGGTCGGCAACAACAACTCTTGCGACTGGATTTCGAGCAAAAGCCGACCCGGGAAGTACTAGATAGCAAGTTGCAGCAATACCGTACTCTTTTAACGTCGCATGACATCGTTGTCTTGTCCGATTACGGCAAGGGCGCGCTGGAAAACGTCTCTGCCATGATTGCCGATGCCAGAAAAGCGGGCAAAACCGTTCTGATCGATCCGAAAGGAGACGACTTTTCGAAATATGAAGGGGCGACGATCTTAACGCCCAACAAAACCGAACTGCGCCAGATCATCGGTGGCTGGAAAGACGAGGCCGACCTGACGGCCAAAGCACAAAAACTGCGCGTATCGCTCAAACTGGATTATCTGTTGTTGACCCGATCCGAAGAAGGCATGTCCCTGTATGGACAAGACGAAGTCCTCCACATCCCAACCGTCGCCCGGGAAGTCTTCGACGTTTCCGGTGCGGGCGACACCGTCATTGCCACACTGGCCACCATGTTGGGACACGGCAAGACCGTCGGCGAAGCGGTCCAAATCGCCAACCGTGCAGCGGGGATCGTCGTCGGCAAACTGGGTACCGCTACGGTATCGATCGATGAACTGGTTTCCGGCCGGAACTAAGCCACGTGTTCCAACTTGGCAATGCTCAAGTCCAAGAGCTTCATACCCTGCCGTCCGAAATTGATGTTGGCTCGAATACTGGCGCCCTGCCCTTCCAGACTGACGATGACGCCTTCGCCGAATTTCTTGTGATAAACGGTCTGGCCGATACGCCATTCACTGTTCCGGCCGAACGAGGAAGACGTCTGATCGTCGGACTCAAATGAAGCGGCAAACCGGGCGACCGGTTCTCCCCTTCGGCCCGAATAATGGGACGCTTTCTTTGGAGCAAACCAGTGCAGGGTGTTTTCCGGCAATTCACCGAAAAAGCGCGACGAGACGTTATAACGCATGTGTCCGTGCAACATCCGTGTCTGGGCGTAACTTAAGTAAAGCCGTTTCTTTGCCCGGGTAATGGCGACATACATCAGGCGCCGCTCTTCTTCCAGGCCACCGTTTTCCCGTGCGCTGTTTTCATGCGGGAACAGGCCTTCTTCCAGACCGGTAATGAACACGGCGTCGAATTCCAGTCCCTTGGCGGAATGCACCGTCATCAACTGGAGGGCGTCCTGGCCTTCGTCAGCCTGGTTTTCACCAGCTTCCAATGAAGCATGAGTTAAAAAAGCGGCAAGGGGCGACATGATCAGCGTCAAGGGAACGTCGGCCTCCATGACAACGTCTATCCCCAGAAGCGGAGAATCATTTTCGAGGGCGGTTACCGGTTCCGTCACCAATGCGGGGGCATCCAATGAAAAACCTTCTTCAGTCAGAAAGAGCGTGGCTGCCGACACCAGCTGTTCAAGGTTGTCGATCCGGTCTGCTCCTTCTTTCTCCGTCTGATAATGCGCGAGCAAACCACTCTTTTCAAGCGCCGTTTGGATCAGTTCCGGCAACGCCATCTGTTCCACTTCGGCGCGGATACCCTGAACAAGCCGCGCAAACGAGGCCAGCGCTGTTCCTCCTTTGCCCGAAACGTAAGGGATGGCGGCATACAGCGACGTCTCATGTAGCCGGGCCATTTCCTGCAATTGCTCGACGGTACGCGCTCCGATGCCACGAGCAGGAAAATTGACGACCCGCAGAAAAGCGGCGTTGTTATCCGGATTATCGATCAATTGAAGGTAAGCGATGGCATGCTTGATTTCAGCCCGTTCGAAAAACCGGAGACCGCCATAGACCCGGTAAGGGATACCGGCACTGAAAAGACCGTGTTCAATAACTCTTGATTGGGCATTGGAGCGATAAAGGATCGCGATTTCTCGCCGGTTCAGCCCTTCAGCGATCAAATGTCCCACTTCTTCCAAAATCCATTGCACTTCACTCAGGTCGGAAGGAGCTTCGCAAACCCGGATCGGTTCGCCTTCGCCGGCATCGGTGTGAAGATTTTTGCCGAGACGATGCGTGTTATGTGAAATCAGGGTGTTGGCCGCTTCCAGAATATTGCCTTTCGACCGATAATTTTGTTCCAGCCTGATTAAGTTGTCGACGTTGAAATCCTGCTGGAAGGTCAACATGTTGCCGACATTGGCGCCTCGAAAAGCATAAATACTCTGATCGTCGTCTCCGACCGCGAAAAGGGCTGTTCCGGGACCAGCCAGGAGTTTCAGCCACTTGTACTGGAGATTGTTGGTATCCTGGAATTCATCGACCAAAATGTGCCGGAACCGTTGTTGGTAGTGTTCCCGCAAAGTCTGATTTCTTTCCAGCAGTTCGTAACTTCTCAGCAGCAATTCGGCGAAATCAACTGTTCCTTCACGCTGGCACTGGTCTTCATAGAGACTGTAGAGTTCGACCATTTTACGTTCGTAATCGTCCTGCGCTTCAAGAGCGGCTGCTCGGATTCCGCTTTCTTTGGCCCCGTTGATGAAATACATCAAATTGCGCGGAGGAAATTTTTCATCATCGATCTGGTTCGTTTTCAACAAGCGCTTGATCGACGAAAGCTGATCCTGTGTGTCCAAAATGGTAAACGACTGGGGCAATGCGGCTTCTTGATAATGCAGCCTTAACAGGCGGTTACATAAACCGTGGAACGTACCGATCCACATACTGCGCGTATGAGCCGGAAAAAGCGTCGACAGACGCGCCATCATTTCTTTCGCAGCCTTGTTGGTGAACGTCACAGCCATGACACCCGCTGTCGAAACCTGTCCTGTTTTCAAAAGCCAGGCGATACGGGTCGTCAGTACCCGTGTTTTTCCCGAACCGGCACCGGCCAGAATCAGCGCAGACTGGGCAGGCAGAGTCACGGCGGCAAGCTGTTCCGGATTGAGATTTTCTAGCATGTTGTCCATTTCGACATTATCCCGTAAATAGCCGGAGAATGCTTGTCGATTTCATTCAAAATCCGGCGCAAATCATGATCCCTCTGCCCGAACGTGGCACAATACCGGGCAACGCCGATAGAGGCTGCCGGTTGAGCGGTATGGCATCCACTTGAAAAACAACCGCCCTGATTCGGCGCTCTGACTTGTTTTATTCCCGACCAGAACCATGTTTCCTTATATCGAACTATTCGGTTTCGCTTCCACCTCGCTTTCATTCATGAAATGGCTCGGGATCGCGTGGCTTGTTTACATCGTCTGTCTGTCGATCTGGATCGTGTTACAAAAGCGTGCTCCGGCATCAACGTTAAGCTGGATTTTCGCCCTGGCTTTCATTCCCTACGGGGGATTCATTATTTATCACTTCTTTGGGCCGCAAAAACTGAAACGACAACAATTCCGTCGGCTGTTGTCGAAAACTGCGTTGAAAGAGCACGCCGATTTCCTGCAATTGCGAAATCACATTCTTGCGACCAGTTCCCATTCCACGGAAGTCATGCAACTGGCCAGCATGATCCGCAACACGACCGGTTTTCCTCTGACCACAGCAAAATCGCTCCGCCTTCTGGTTGACGGCAAAGAAACCTTCACGACCATACTGGAAGCGGTAGCCAAGGCCCGTCACCACATTCATCTGGAATACTACATTTTCGAACCGGATGAAATCGGCATGACGTTGCGGGATTTGCTGATCGCCAAGGCTGGCGAGGGAGTCAAGGTCAGACTGCTGGTAGACGGTATCGGTTCTTCACGATTGAAAAAGGCGTTCATTCTTCCGCTCGAACGCGCCGGTGCTGAATTCGCTTTTTTTCACAAGCCTCATCTGTCCCAGCTCATCAAGCCACTCGTCAATCTGCGATCTCACCGCAAAATCGTCATTTGCGACGGCCTGGTCGGTTTTACCGGAGGATTGAATATTACCGATCAGGAAGATGAACGCGTCCATGCCAACGCCTTCCACGATACGCATCTGGAAATCACTGGCAATGCCGTTCACTGGCTACAACTAGTCTTCATGGAAGATTGGGTCTACGCCAGTAAAAAAAACGACATTCCGGACATAACCAGTTACTTTCCGATCCAGCCGTCCGGCCCCTATCCGGTTCAGATCATTCCGTCAGGACCCGATAATGACTGGGAAATCATTCACCGCACGTATCTGGCGATGATCCAGAACGCAAAAAAACGGATATGGTTGACGACTCCTTATTTCGTGCCGACGGAAGCGACCCTTTTCGCATTGACCTCGGCAGCGTTACGGGGCGTCGACGTGCGGTTGATGGTGCCGAAAACGTGTGATTCCCGCCTGGTCACCGCTGCCGCCCGTTCTTACTTTGACGAATTGATCCGGTCCGGCGCCAAGCTCTGGGAATATCAGGGCCGAATGCTGCACTCCAAAACCATAGTCGTCGATCATCATTACAGCCTGATCGGAACGGCCAACTTCGATTCGCGCAGCTTTCGGCTCAATTTTGAAGTCTGCGTCGCCGCTTACGGCCCGAAACTGGCTGAAATGCTGACGAAACAGTTCGAACGCGACTTGTATTCAGCCCGTCAGGTACCGCTTAACCGGGAGATCGCCTTTCCTCAGAAAATGTTCGAAGCCACTGCTCGTCTTTTTTCGCCCTTGCTGTAAAAAAACCGGATCCGTAAAGAAACGGATCCGGAAAACCTACACCAAAGAAAACCGACCTATCTATTGAACAATTCGGCAAAACAGCGTGCCGCTGCTTCCGGATCGTCCTGAAAATACACTCCGCTGACAACGGCTACCATGTCCGCTCCACGCGCGACAAGCGGCGCCGCATTTTCCACATTCATGCCGCCAATCACACAGACCGGCATGGACGGCATTTCCTTCTTCCAGTCAGACACGATGCCCGGCGGCGTTGTCACCGGATATTTTTTCACCCGAGACGGATAAAAGCCACCGAAGGCGACATAAGTGGCACCGTCGTGTGTGGCCCGGCGAGCCAGATTACTATCGCCGTAACAGGAAGCGCCGACGATTTTGTTCGGCCCGACTGCCGCACGCACTTTCTTGACGGGAGCGTCCGTACCGCCGACGTGAATACCGTCTGTATCCAGTTCGAGACACAAATCGACATAATCGTTGATGATGAACGGTTTACCGTATTGTCGGCACAAGGCCTGAAGTGCCCGTGCTTGTTCCCGGCGCAGTTCGGGCCCGGCGGTTTTATGCCGATACTGAACGATTCCGGCGCCGCCTTTCAACGCTTTCTCCGTTACGCTCACCATTTTGGCGGTGTCGTCCCAGTCCGGCGTGACGATGTAAAGTCCCTTCATAAATTCCTTGTCCTTTCCGACCATGTTTCTGTTAAAAACGGGGCTTTTCACGAGCCGTTTCCGCTTCGCTGCGGCCCACGTGCCTGTCAGGTATTTTCTGTCCCTTTGCAATGGAAAACGCGTTTGAAATTGCATCCCGACACAACTGCTGTCCTTTCAACAGAGCTTCTTCCATGACGCACCCTCGAGCCAGATAACCGGCGACACCCGCCGCGAGCGTACACCCCGTACCATGAAATTCACCGTTCATTCTGGACCATTGCCACTGCCTTTGCTTACCGGCACGAAACCAGCGATTGACCACCACGTCAGGATCGTCACTGTGCCCTCCCTTGATTAACACTTCTTTCGCTCCTAAAGACAACAGATGCGCGGCCTGTTCTTCCACCGTTTCGGCGTGGGGCGCCAAACGGGCCGCTTCCGGCAGATTAGGCGTAACGAGCGTCGCCAGCGGAATCAACGGAGAAAGCGCTTCTTCTGGTGACCCGTCTGCCAGAGAAAATCCGTGACCGCTTCCCAAAACCGTATCCAGTACGACGGGCAAATCGGGATGCCGTTGTCTCAAACGGAGAAGGATTTCACCGATTGCATCGGCATTAACACGGTTGCCGACAATACCGACCTTGACAGCTGAAATCGGTATTTTCCGCAGGAGAACGTCCGCCTGACGCAGCAGGATACCGGCATCGACCGGACAGACCTGATAAACCCGGTCGTTATCCTGAACGGTTAAGGCCGTCACGATCGGTAACGCGTGTGCCCCTGCTGCGCCGATCGCCTCGACGTCGGCAGCCATGCCCGCCCCTCCGCTCGGATCCAAGCCGGAAAAAACCAGAACACTGCGACGGGTTCTTTCGTCCCCCTTTTCAGTCATCGTGTTGCTCCCGCTGTCAAAGCCGGCATTCCGAAATACCCCGTCAGGCAGTGACGCGACCGGCCATCGGAGAAGACGGCGAAGCAGCGAATTTTCTTGGAATACGGCCGGCCAGGAAGGCTTCCCGTCCGGCTTCTACTGCCAATTTCATGGCCCGCGCCATACGGATAGGGTCTTGTGCCCCTGCAATGGCCGTGTTCATCAGAATGCCATCACAGCCCAATTCCATCGCAATCGCGGCGTCGGACGCCGTTCCGACACCGGCATCGACAATGACCGGCACCTTCGATTGTTCAATAATTAACGACAGGTTCCAGGGATTTAAAATACCCATTCCGGAACCAATCAGGGAAGCCAGCGGCATAATGGCGCTGCAACCGATGTCCTCGAGCATTTTGGCCTGGACGGGGTCGTCACTACAGTACACCATGACGTCAAACCCGTCCTTGACGAGGACTTCCGCTGCCTTCAGCGTTTCCGGCATGTTCGGGAACAGCGTTTTTTCATTGCCGAGCACTTCCAGCTTGACCAGTTTGTGGCCATCCAGCAATTCCCGGGCCAACTGGAGCGTGTATATCGCATCTTCCGCGTTGTAACAACCCGCCGTATTCGGCAAAATGGTATATTTCGTCGGCGGCACGACATCTAAAAGACTGGGTGCGTTCGGGTCTTGTCCGATATTGACGCGACGGATAGCCACCGTAATGATTTCCGCGCCACTCGCTTCTGTCGCTTCACGGGTCTGTTCCAGGTCGCGGTATTTGCCGCTTCCCACCAAAAGACGCGAACGATACGTTTTCCCTGCGATCGTCAGGCTCTGATCTTCTCTGTTCATTGTTTTTCCCTCTTCCCGTTTCCAAATCCGGCAGGGTCCAGTACCGGGCCCTGCTCTCTTTTTGCGCTTCGATCAACCTCCACCGATGGCACGCACCAGTTCCACTTGATCGGCATGTTCCAAAACGCATTCCGCCCATTTCCCACGTGGAACGACCTTGCGGTTGACCGCAACCGCTAACGCGCGGTTGGGCAATTGCAGCGAACCGATCAGTTTTTCCAGAGTGCATCCTGCCTCGACGCGGCGGAGTTCTCCGTTCAGTTTGATCTCGATAGTCATGGTTATTGCTTGTGATAAATTTCAGCGCCTGTCTTGATGAACTCGAGGGAGCGTTCCTCCATTCCTTCTTTCAGCGCTTCGACTTCGGAAATCCCCTTCTGGGCGGCATAGTCACGCACTTCCTGGGAAATTTTCATCGAACAGAACTTGGGGCCGCACATGGAACAGAAGTGGGCGACTTTGGCCGAATCTTTCGGAAGGGTGTCGTCATGGTATTCCCGCGCCCTGTCCGGATCCAGTCCGATATTGAACTGGTCTTCCCAGCGGAATTCGAAACGAGCCTTGGACATGGCATTGTCGCGAATCTGGGCACCTGGGTGACCCTTGGCCAAATCAGCTGCGTGAGCAGCCAGCTTGTAGACGATAATGCCTTCTTTCACATCCGCCTTGTTCGGAAGACCGAGATGTTCTTTGGGGGTCACGTAACACAGCATGGCGGTACCGTACCAACCGATCATAGCTGCGCCCATCGCGGAAGTGATGTGATCGTATCCTGGTGCAACATCGGTAACCAACGGCCCCAGCGTATAAAAAGGCGCTTCATGGCATTGTTCCAGTTGCAAGTCCATGTTTTCCTTGATCATGTGCATCGGTACGTGACCGGGCCCCTCGATCAAGACCTGAACGCCATGTTTCCAGGCAATCTGGGTCAGTTCGCCCAAAACCTTCAGCTCACCCAGTTGCGCTTCGTCGTTGGCGTCATAAATCGACCCCGGACGTAATCCGTCGCCCAGCGAAACGGCTACGTCATATTGCGCCAGAATTTCACAGATTTCTTCGAAATGAGTGTAAAGGAAGCTTTCCTTGTGATGGGCGAGGCACCATTTGGCAATGATGGAACCGCCCCGGGACACGATGCCCGTCATCCGTTCTGCCGTGATGGGAACGTGCCGGAGCAACAGACCGGCATGAATGGTAAAGTAATCGACGCCCTGTTCCGCCTGTTCGATCAAGGTGTCCCGATAAACTTCCCACGTCAGGTCTTCCGCGACACCGTTGACTTTTTCCAGTGCCTGATACATGGGAACGGTACCGATCGGGACCGGCGAATTGCGGACAATCCATTCACGGGTTTCATGGATGTGTTTGCCAGTCGACAAGTCCATGACGTTATCGCCACCCCAACGGATTGCCCATGTCATTTTCTCGACTTCTTCGGCAATACCGGAAGAAATGGCGGAATTACCGATATTGGCGTTGATTTTGACCAGGAAATTACGGCCGATAATCATCGGTTCGACTTCGGGGTGATTGATGTTGGCCGGTATGATCGCTCTTCCGCGAGCGATTTCGTCACGGACAAATTCCGGCGTGATTTCAGCCGGGATGTCAGCGCCAAAAGCCTGGCCGGGATGCTGGCGCATCATCATATCGGCCATTTTCTTTCCTTTGGGGCCGGTCGCTTTCAGACTTTCCAGATATTCCTGCCGCCGCAGGTTTTCACGGATGGCGACGAACTCCATTTCCGGCGTGACAATGCCCCGTCTGGCGTAATCCATCTGGGTAATCGCAGCGCCTTTTTTGGCACGACGCGGTTTGCGCTTCAAGTTGAAACGCAATTCGTCCAGACTCGGATCGTTCAACCGTTCGCGGCCGTAAGCGGACGTCGGACCGTCCAATTCTTCCGTGTCGTCCCGTTCGAGAATCCAGGGCGTCCGGATCGGCGGCAGGCCGGAACGGATGTCGATTTTAGCGTCCGGATCAGTATAAGGCCCGGATGTGTCATAAACGTAAATCGGTGGATTTTTTTCCGAACCGAACATGACCGGCGTATCGGAAAGAGTGATTTCCCTCATCGGAACCCGAATGTCGGGACGCGAACCCTCTACATAGACTTTTCGCGAATTCGGAAAGGGTTGGACCGCGGCTTCG
>DBGFLV010000183.1:0-2014 GCA_048528425.1 Oxalobacter sp.
TGGTTCCGTTCAACAAGGCTTTTTCCGGCAATTTCGTCATTTTTTTCTCCCCAAAAAAAGACCCCGCTCGTTAAGCGGGGTCTGTTGATTCATCTTCGAACGCCACTCGGACGTCCCGATGATCATACAAGACAATGGAACATCGTTCAGCTCTGTGCGGTGTTGTGACGACAACCGGTACCGGCCTCACCTTCCGGCCGGATAACGACGTCTTGCAAGAAAGCCCATCGTAGCGAAAGCCTGCAACGCCCGTTATACGGCCGGTTAAAGTGCGGCATCGGTGGAACAGAAACACCGTGTCCGGCCTTTTCCACTCTGTCCTGACCGGTTTTTCCGATCGAAAACAAATCCGGCAGCCACAGAGACGATCGGTAGTTGCTCCAGACACTTTCACCGTTGAGCCCTCACGTCCGGCAAAACGTCCGGCACAGCGTTACAATAACGCCCACCGAAACCGCTCGGAAAACAACCTTTCCGAACACGGAAAAGGTCTCTCGAAAACATGAAAAAAAGTCTTGTCGCCCTGGCAGCCGGCACCTTTGCGCTGGGCATCGCCGAATTCGTCATGATGGGCATCCTGCCGGATGTGGCTGCCGAGCTCGGTATTTCCATTCCATCGGCCGGACATTTCATCGCGGCCTATGCGCTGGGCGTCTGTGCCGGTGCCCCGTTGCTCGTGCTGCTGGGACGTACCCGTCCGTTAAAACAGATTCTGCTGGGCCTGGCGGCCCTGATTGCCATCGGCAACCTCTGCACCGCTTTCTCGCCCGATTATCGCATCATGCTGATGACCCGTTTCATCTCCGGTTTGCCGCACGGCGCCTTCTTCGGTGTCGGTTCCATCGTAGCCGACAAACTGGCGGACAAAGGCAAGGGAGCACAGGCCATCTCCATCATGATCGCCGGTATGACAGTCGCCAACGTCCTGGGCGTACCACTCGGCACCAGTGTCAGTCACACTTTTTCCTGGCGCTTCGCTTTCCTGGGAATCGGAGGCTGGGGCGTTTTGCTATTATTGCTCATCCTGCGCTGGATTCCCGCCATGGCGCCGTTGCCGGACACCGGCCTCCTCGGGCAATTCCGTTTTTTCAGGTATCTCGCCCCCTGGCTGATCCTCTTCGCCACTGCACTGGGCAATGGAGGCGCCTTCTGCTGGTTCAGTTACGTCAATCCCTTAATGACGGACGTCTCCGGGTTTTCCCCATCGGACATGACGCTTTTGATGATGCTGGCCGGCCTGGGCATGCTGGTCGGCAATCTGGCGGGAGGCCGGCTGGCCGACCGGTATGGCCCCGGAAAAGTCGCCTACTGTTCGGAAGGCGTCATGTGTGTCGCCCTACTGGCCATCTTTTTTCTGGCCGCTTGTCCCGTGGCGTCGGTTTTGCTCATGGTCATTTGCACAACCTGTCTTTTCACCGTATCTTCCCCCCAACAACTCTTGCTGATCCGGAACGCCAAAGGCGGTGAAATGCTGGGCGCGGCCAGCATTCAGATCGCCTTCAACCTCGGTAACGCACTCGGCGCCTGGTGCGGGGGCATGCCCGTCAAGGCCGGCTTCGGTTATGAATACACCGCCCTTCCGGCCGGTTTTTTTGCCTTCCTCGGATTTGTATTGCTCTTTTATTTCTGGCGACGCTACGAATATCCCATCCGCTTGGTCCGCACGACCAGTCACGTCCGTCAATCCCTTTCCTGAACCGGGTTGGAACGGTACTTCACGGAAACCAGGCCGTTGCCGCCGCTGTCCCCGGACGAAGCGGCGTCCGATAACGGATACTACCGCACTGCTGTCCTGTGGCCCGATTGTCGAAACCTCGCCGGGGGCTGCAATCTGGCAAGCTGTCCCGAAAAAACAGACAGCATCAATAAACCGGCCGCTCCGTCGCAGCCACACAAGCCCGGCGGAAAAGGACACGGAACCGCTCGTTGTCCCGTCCCCAACGCGACAGCCGACTCGTCGCCACGGCCCGACTCGGTCCGGATTCACTCAACAAGGAAGACCCATTCCTGATCC
>DBGFLV010000184.1:0-2337 GCA_048528425.1 Oxalobacter sp.
AGCCTTGAAAGATTATCTGGCGGGCAAGATCAGCAGAAAACAACTCGAGGAAACGAAGTAATGGCGAATAATTGGAAAGAATATCTACAGAAAAATCTCGACAGCGGTGATCCGAGTGAATGGAAAAGGTACCTTGCCAAAACGCTTCCTCCAGCGCAAGCCGGGCAATTCGATCCTGACATAGAAGCCAAATCGGCCATGAGTAACCCCATTGTCGAAATGATTGCGAATGAGGTGATGCCGAATTTGCGGCCTATTCGCAATCCGGTTTCAGTCGAACGGGATTTTAATCAGCTGGCAGGTGATGAGGGTATCGCACTGGACGATATTGCCGCCGGTCTGAACAAGATGGTTACGGGTGGCTCTCCGATGGATAGGCTCACGGTCGATCCCGGTGATCCTTATGGAGACAATTTCATGCGGGAATCGTCAGCGCCGGTTGACTTGCGTGCTGTTCACACCATACCGCAAGCCTATCCCGAAGCGGACAAACTCAATACTTTCCTGTCCCGTGTTGCAGGCCAAACAGCCCAATCCGTGACTGGCCTCTACAGAATGGCGCTCGAAAATTCACCGGCCAGAAGTCTGTTCCCGAATGCCCTTGATGCGCTGGAGAACGTGTCGAAAGCGGCAGAAAAAGTCCAGGACACCAGAACTGGTTATGACACGCAAACCGGGGCGGCGATAGGTGAAGATGCGATGAATGTGGGGACATCCATCGCACAAATGATGATGGCCGGTGCGTCACCGTATCCACTGACTGCAATGGGATTGATGTCAACCGGGCAGAACTACGATGCAAGCCGGAATCTGGGTGTGCCGCCCGGCAACGCTGCCATTGCGGCGGCGGCCAATGGCTTGGCAGAAGGTGGCTTCGAGCGGGTGTTTGGTATTGGCGAAGGGATACAGAGCGTCAAGAGCGCGATCAGAAACGCCGGTCAAACCGGCTTGCGCCGTGCGACGAGTGGTGCCGGAAGAGGACTGCTCAATATCGCGGCAGGCGAAGAACCTTCAGAATTGGCAACGACGCTGGTTCAAGGGCTTGGAGGCAGGGCGGTTAATCCCTTTCATGAAACGGATGGGATGAATCAGGAAATGTGGGATACCGCCAGAATCACCGCAGAGCAGGCGGGATTACTTGGTCTTCTTGGGGGCGGAGTAAACGTGGCGGGGCGCATGGCAGAGAGACGCCACCAACGGCAGATTGATCAGCAGATTGCGCAGTGGCGGGCGCTGGAGGCACTGGACCCGGACAGTGGACAACAAACGGGCCGAAATGCCCAACGACCGGATCAAGACGGAACAGACTTTCTTTCCCAGGTGATGACTGAACTGGGGAAAATAAAGGCGCGTCAGGTTAAGGGGCAGCGCGTCGAACCGCAGGAAGTCAACTATTCCGGCAAATCGGGGAAAACAGCAGAAGGAAAACCGACATCTCCCGAACAGTCCCCGTCAGTGCCGCCATCTTCATTAAAACAATCTGAATTCGATCCGCTGGACGTCTTTATTGCCCAAGGAGGCATTAACCGCGAACAATTGATGCAGGATTTCGGCCTGACGGCACAACAGGTCAATGCCCTGCCAGAGGGTGTGGTGACTGATAAAGGCATGTCCACTCAACAAGCCAGCCGTTTACTTCGGGAAGCAGATTATCCCTCTGATCTGGGTGAAACACTTGATCGGGCGATTCGCGAGAATTTGTATCCGGTATCGGAAGAAAACGAATTATCGGATCAACCTGAAGCCAGTCGGGCAACGACAGAAAATGCTCCTTCGTCACCGGCGATAAACGAACACGAAAATACTGATGGCGTTCTCCAAAACCGTGACCGATCCACGCCGCAGGCCGTTATCCAGATGAACAGTATTGCTTCCAATCCGGATTATGGACGCCTTTCGGTTTCCCGGGACTTTGCCAATGGAGCGCCGGTCGTATTCGGGAAAACCGGGAAAATGGTGGTCGGGAAGCACTCATACGCAGTGGATGCGACCGGGAAACGTATTCCGGTAACGTATGCCGTAGTCGAGGCGGGCGACATTCTGACATCTAATCGTGCCGATGGCACGGTGATCCCCGAGTATGCAAAAGGTTCTCCCGACAAGCTCCGGGCGATTGCGGGGAATGGGCGAGTGGCGGGTTTGCAAGAAGCCTATCGCAGAAAAACGACAGGTCAGTACGTAAAGGAATTGATGGACGATACCGACCACGGGGTTTCTCCCCAATCCATACAGGGCATGAAAAATCCGGTTCTGGTACGTCTCATGCCATCCGATCAGGTTACCCGGAACATAGGCGATGTATCCAACACCACAGGAACCGCGGCCCTTTCGCCGCTG
>DBGFLV010000185.1:0-7013 GCA_048528425.1 Oxalobacter sp.
CTTCATTTTTTTGCATTTTTAATTGACCTTTATAAGCGGTAAAACAACATTCGGTTTATCGCTACCGGACGGGCCGGTTTTTTTGCCGTCAGAAAGGCAAATGACTGTTGTGCGGCACCGGATATTTCATTTGGAAGTGGAAAAAGGCGTTTTTCAGCAAGACTCCGTTTTTCGGAAGGAGGGGTGCCGTCTGGCGGTACGATTTGATGACGGCCCATACAGCACGCGTTGAGGGAAACGGATCGAGCCTGACCCAGGGACGGTTGAAACAGGGCGAAAACAGGTTGTCCCGACGGGAAGGGAACGGTTTCATCCGTCAACAGGCAGGTCAAAGCGACGCGGTAACAGGAGTAACGGTTCGGGCAGGAAGGATTTAAACTGAAAGACGACGCCCGGGCGATGCAGAAAGAGATAGGGGCGCAGATGAACTGCGCCCCTTGGGGAGTCACAACACCGGAGAACCGGGCGGGCGCCCCCTTTTCCGTGGCGTAAGCCACTGGAAACCTGACGTCAGAATTTGTGCGTAATACCGACCTGAACACCGGTTACACTGTCGTCGTTGTAACCGCCGCCTCTGAAGAAGTTGGAAATGGCTTCGTTTTCATAGTCGGTGTAGGCGACCATGCCGTAGAGAGACGTTCTCTTGGACAGGTCATACGTGTAACCGATCGCGTATTTTTTCAGGTCTGCCGAATCGTTGTTGGCCCAGTAATTGCCACCGTCGACGGCGTTCATGCCCCGGACGTCTTTCAGCTTGACGTAGTTGAAGGCGGCTTTGAAGGTGCCCGGGCCGACCTGGTAGTTCAGGCCGAGAATCCAGTTGTCCATTTTGGACGAGACGCCGTTGATCAGGCTTGAATCGGCCACACCGTCATCCCAGGAAAGCGAACGTTCGCCGTGGTACCAGCCTTTGTCGTGCGTTTTTTCGTACGCCAGGGACAGGCGAACCGGGCCCCAGCTGTAGGCACCGCCCAGATTCCAGACGTAGGATTTGTTGGAATCGGCCAGACGGCTCCAGTTACCCAACAGCGTAACCGGGCCGTTATCGTACAGTACCGAACCGGCGTAACCGTCGTTGTCGGCGCCGGCCCGGACAAAGGCATTGTTTTGATCGTTACCCTTGGTGTTTTCACCCAGGCTGTAAGTCGCGCCGATGTGGAAACCATAAAGGTCCGGGCTGTCGTAGCGGATGGTGTTGGAAATACGCGAAGAACGTTGGGTCGACAGGGTCATGCTCGCGATACTGTTCTGGTTGAACGGATCCAGCGTACGCAGCGTTTCGGTCGGCAGTTCGCTCACCCGGCCGAGCCGGACGGTACCGAACGGGCCGCCGATCCCGACGTTGGCTCCGCCGTCCCAGTCCACTTCACCAGCGTTGGTACCGTCGTTCAGGTTGATCCGTTTTTCCAGCTGGAACAACGCCTTGTAATTGTTGCCGAGGTCTTCGGTTCCCCGGAAGCCGATTCGGCTTTCATAGTTGTCGCCCATTTCGACGTCGTGTCCCGTTTCCTTGATGAAGCCGGTATCGACGACCCCATAAATGGTCACGTGGGACTGAGCTTGAGCGGTGCCGGCGAAGGCGCCAGCAATGGCCAGTGCGAATAGCGTTTTTTTCATCGTTTCTCCGATCTGAAATCCGTTAGGTCGGTGCTGCCGGGAAGGCCGGGAGACACCGGTTTTTGCCGGGTGGTTCCTTGTTCGGTTTTCATCATCGTTGAAGAAACACCGCCGTGTTTTGATAAAAAGCGAATAGAACGAAAGTTGGAATTCGAGTGTTGTTTTTTTGTGTCAGCTGTAGAAAGGGCGAGAAAACGGTCTGAAAACTCCACCGGGTGGATGCGGTGCGCGAGCTGCTGTATCGGTTTAACGGATGTGAAGAAAGAAGAGTAGGGGCCGGACGACACGAAAAAAACAGTCGCCGCCAGGGTGGTGCCTGTTCACGCAGCAGTGTCGAACGGTATCGAGGACATGGACTGGCAATTCGGTAGCGGCAAACTCAGGAATACCGCGATGCGTTCCGGAGGGGACAAGCGGGAAGAAACGGCCTGTTTCTGCCGATTTCGCCGGTGGTCTGAAGTGGGCTCCGGTTTCCGGAACAGATTGACGAGATGTCGCGTCCGGCAAGTGAACGTGGGTGGCAGGGTTTGTTGTCCGTTCTGTTTTGAATGCGGTAAAAAAGTCCGCTTCTGGGATGGGTTTACCAGGAATGGCCGGTTGAAAAAAGGACGACGAAACCGTCGTCCCTCCGGTTTCGAGTCAGAACTTGTGATTGATCCCGATCTGGATACCGGTGACTCCGTCTTCCTGAAAGTTCTTGCCTCGGAAGAACCGGGCTATTGCCTCGTCTTCGAAATCGGTATAGGCAAGTTGCCCGTACAGGGTGGTGCGTTTGGACAGACTGTAAAAATAGCCGAGGCTGTATTTTTTGGCGTCGCTGGAATCGTGATCTCTCCAGTAAGCAGCGGCACCGTTTTCAACGTCTTTGACTTTCATCCAGTTGAAAGAACCGGCGATTCGGTGTGCACCGGTCCGGTAGTCGGCCGATAAAATCCAGTTGTCCTGTTTGGAACGCATGGCGGTATTCTTGAGTTTGCCGCTGCCGCTACCGAATTTCCAGCCTTTGTCGTCGGTTCTTTCATACCCTAACCCGATTTTGACGGGGCCGAACCGGTAAGCGCCTCCCACACTCCAGACGTTGGAATCGTTGGAGTCGGACAGGCGACTGAAGTTGGCCAGTAACAGAAGGGGGCCGTTGTCGTAATTCAATCCGATTGCGAACCCGTCGTTGCCGGCGCCGGCCCGGGTCAGTTCGTTATCGACGTTTTGCGTGTTTTCGCCGAGATAGTAGGCAGTAGAGACGTTGAAGCCGTTAAAGGCGGGCGAGTCATAACGGGTGGCATTGGAAACACGACTGGTTCGTTGGGAACCGAGCAACATACTGCCGACTCCTTCCTGATTGAACGGATCCAGACGGCGGAAACTTTCTGTCGCGATTTCATTCATACGACCCAGCCGGAGGGCGCCGAAAGGCCCGGCCAATCCGACGTTGGAAGCGCCTTCCCAGTCGACGCCGTTTTGCGTGCCGTCGTTAAGATAAAAACGTTTTTCCAGCTGGAAGGTGGCTTTATAACCGCTGCCCAGGTCTTCGGTTCCTTTAAAACCGAGACGACTGCTGTTCCATTCACCCATTCTGAGGTCTGAGCCGGTTTCCTTGATGAAACCGGTATCCACCAGGCCGTAGACGGTGACGTTCGTTTGTGCGTGAGCCATTCCGGCGAAAGCCGCCAGCAGGGAAGCGGCCAGCATTGGTTTTTTCATGTGTCTCTCCAAAAGAGGGTTCGTTTTGTGTCGGCGAAAACAGGTTGTCCGTTTCGCTCACACTCATCTAAAAGGTTTCGTGTGACGGTTTAGTGACTCAAAAAACGTTGTTGTGAAAACAGGGCGTTCGGAAGGAAACACAGGGGGAAAAGTGTTGTTTTTGCAAAACAAAGAGGCCAAAAGCGTGTCGTGAAAAGAAAGGCCGTTTGAAAGGTAAAAAAACGAAGCGATTGGTAAAGAGGCAAGGTAGCGAAAGAGCCTGCCCGGACACCGCTCACCTGGCCGTCACCGATTGTCTCGCTTCGACGAAACCGGGCCGTGCCGCGGTTTTCAAAACCGGTGAGGGACGGTGCGTGCTGTGTCGTATCGGGTCTGGACAGGCTGTCGAAAAGGATGAAGCCGATCGGACGGTATCCGGATTCCAGATGTTCCGGTAAGCGTTCTGGCCGTTTTCCCGGTTGTCATTCCTACGCCGTCGAAAGCGTCGACGATTTAGCGAACTCCGGTTTGATCTTCCACTGACGGAGTCCGCTTGTCCTGTCGGGAACGCAAGGCCTGATCTTTGAGGGAACCGGTGCTGACCGATCGTGCAGGACGACACCCGATCGGATTGACGTCACGCGAACGGCTGTCCCTGGAAGCAACGGACGCGTTCTGGTTTTTCATCGGGCATTTTGGAAGATGACGGGATCGGAACCGGTTGAGAAAGTGAGAAGTAGTTGAGCGGGTTCCCGCGAGGACGAGCGGCTGTGTTTCCGGCAAACAATCGGGTCCAGGCCGTACCGGTTTTCGCGATGTCGAAAGTCAGGCAGAAAAAACCATGAAACGGGCAAATCAATGTGCTTGGTCGCTGATCGGGGGAGCGGCCGCTTCCGTGTTTACAAAATGAACTGTTTCGGCGGTGTGCCGTCCGGACTGGCGATTGTCGCGACGGCATGATCGAGGTAAAACACTTCAAGAACCGGGTTGTCAGGGGTTCGGTAGAGGGTGCGGATAACTTCATCGGTCTCGACGATTCTGTTTTTGACGATTCGGTTGTTTTCAAAAACGACTTTGCCGGACACCCGAATCCACTTGCGTTCGGGCGAAACAACAGACAGTTCGACGAAAGGGTGATTTTTCAGTTCGTTATACACGTCTTTCCGGTTACTGGTACAAAACCAGAGGCGGGCGTCGTTTTCCAGCATGAACTTGAAAGGGCGCACCTTGGGTTTGCCGTCCATACCGATTGTTGCAAGAAACTGGATGGGGTTTTCCTGTAAGAATCGGATGATCGGTTCCATGTGTGTCCTTTCGGTGAAGGGAAGACATTCCCGACCGGGAACGTCGATCCGTTGCTAGGGTGACAAAGTCGGCAAAAACGGGTGTTTTGCCGTCGGCAAGACCGTTTATGATTTATGAAAGTAATGGTACTCCGTCTGTCCCTCGAGAGCTACCTGGTATTCGGAGAATACGGCCAGCCGGGAAGAGGTCGTTTCATTTTTGAAACAGTGGAGTCTTCGGAAGCGATGGATACGGCACTCCACCCCGAGCGTCTTCGAACTAAACAAGAGCGTGCACCGACGTCGACTTTCGCAAAGAGTGCTCCGGTGAAACGAACACCAAACGTCGCGGAAAAGAGGGAAGACCTGTTTCCGGGCGAAAAGTCGACGTACCCGCACACGGCACGCCCGTCTTGCAGAAACGGTACCGTTCATGAATTGTTTCTGC
Source organism: Oxalobacter sp. (assembly GCA_048528425.1). GTDB lineage: Bacteria > Pseudomonadota > Gammaproteobacteria > Burkholderiales > Burkholderiaceae_D > Oxalobacter. The sequence continues at coordinate 5,029 of DBGFLV010000185.1, forward strand.
CGGGAAAGCGTGTTTTGTTAAGCGGTTTGATCCCTAAAACTTGTGACTCACGCCGAATTGGACGCCGGTGACGCTGTCCTCGCTGAATCCGTTGCCGCTTGCGGAACCGGCCAGGGCTTCTTTATCGTAATCGGTATGGGCAAGCGCTCCATAAAAAGCGGTCTTGTCCGAAACGTCATAGGTGTAGCCGACTCTGAACGTTTTCATCTCGGGCGAATCGGACAGGGGAAGGCCACCGAAGACGCCTTGAGCATTTCCGGCGCGGTTCTCTTTCATCCGGATCAAGTCGAGCGAGGCATTGATGCGGCCGTTGCCGCTGGCGTATTCCACGCCCAGCTGCCAGTTTTCATGAGGAGCGTGGAATTCCGCCACCTCGTTGTCGTGCCCGTTCAAACCGGGTTCGCCCGACAGAAAACGGGCCATTTTTTCCCGACTCCGGTCACTGGTTTTTTCGTAATTGACGGAAAAACGGGTCGGTCCGAGAGAAGGGCCAAGGTAGTTCCGGTCTGTCGTGGTCTGTTCGCGAGATGAAGACGCTTTTTCAGATACGTGCGATGCCACGCCGGCGTTTTTCGGCGAGACGGCGGTAGGCGATGCCGGCGGTACCTTAAAGACGGACGGAACAGGCGACGCAAGACGTTCCGTTCTTACAGTGACGTCTCTGTCGAAACGGAACTTCGCCCAGCCTGGAGAGGAAAGGGCTGCAGCCGCGTTTCCCGCCTGTTCCGGTGGCAGTACAGTTCGTTTCGACGAATCGAAAGGCTGCCTTTGCCGTCCGGCCACCGGATGGGGTACGGCTTGTCCAGGCGGGGCGAGAACAATTTCATTGCGAAGAGAATCGGTTTTTTTCAAAAAAGTACTGCCGGGCTGGAAGGAATTGTCTACCTGGGGCGTATCCCGCATGGAATAGGAAGAAACAGGAGCAGCCTGTACCGTGAAGACGGAACCGAGCAAAATGAATACCAGCTCTTTTTTGCCGAAAAGAGCGATGGCAGCCGGATGATGAAACCATTTGTTTTTCATCAATGCCCTCCATCAGATGATGCATGGAATCCGGGGTTGTCCGACCGGACAACATTGATGACTTTACGATAACACAACAATCGACCGATGTACGATATTGGTAACAATTTTTACATATTCATGAAAATGGGACGATTTTACGGGAAAATTGACCAGATTTTACTGTCAATAAACGATTGTTCCGAAAGCGGCTTTCCGGACACGGTACTTACTGGTCTCTGATGTGACCAAGAACGTGCTCGATAAAAGCCAGGCATTGATCTCGGTAGCCCTCAAGTCCGGACAGAAGAGACAACGGGCGTGATCGGCTTTGCCTCTGCTTGCTGGGGCCAGAGCGTTTCCTGCCGTTGAGTTTCAGCCATGACGTCACGGTTCCCTTTGTCAAAGGTCGGCTGATCGAGAGGAGAAGGCACATGACGGCATAATGGATTCCCGGTACAATCGCGGTAGCACCTTGTCGTTCATGTCGATGACCGGCCGTTGGACGGTTTGCCGGAATGATGCCTTTTCTCCGGACAGAGACGCTGTACTTTCGGACAAAAGGCAAGCCAGACCCGGCATGAAGGGCTGGCCTGACCGGGTTGCGTTGAAAAAGAACGTTACCGGAAATTCAGGGTGCAGGCGGATTTTGCGTCAGGCCGTTTTCCTGTCTGAACAGGGTGGAAGACAAGCTCGATGGAAGAGCACAGCAGCTTGTCTGCTAAAATACAACGACGCTCGTATCGGAAGAAACGGTGCAGACTTCCTGACAGGGCGCCGCAAAACGAAGTAAGCCCGGGCCGTTTTTCCTGACAAACGGGAAAAAAAGCTGAAGCGGGCCCGGGTTACGCGTTACGTTGACATGAGCGTGACAGGAACCTATGCTGGCCGAATAACGTGTTTTTATAAGGAAACTGTATGTTTAAACTTATGGTCTCGGTTCGTTGTGCCTAGCAAGAGCTGTTGCACAACATCCTGATTTT
>DBGFLV010000186.1:0-2568 GCA_048528425.1 Oxalobacter sp.
TTCGAGAACCTGCCCTTTTCAGGATAACGGAAGGGCTTGTTTTTCGAATGGTTCCGATTTTACCCGGGTTTTCAACCCCCTGGCAATGCGAGCATCTCTCCGGGAAAACGCTGTGAGCCCGGGGTGCTCGTTTTTCAGACCCGTGGGGTTCGCCGTCCCGGACAGGACGGTGACCCGCAACCCGCCGGAAGTTTGTCCGGCGAAGCCACGCTTCGCGCGACCCGGCGAGTCCGGCTTGTCTTTCGGCTGACACCGCTATCCGCCGTGAACAGGAAGAACGCGGTAAACAAACCGGTTTTACCGGAAAGTAAACCCTAAAAAGCGTCCAGCGGCCTGGGCTACCACGATCCGGCCCATTCAAAGAACGTGTCCGGAACGACTGTTCCGACCGGCCCTTCGTGCCCGGTCGTTTGCCATTTTCCGGTGAGAGTTCCCGCACCGGGTACGGTACCGGTTTCCACGCCATTCCCACGCATCGGCCAGCCTGTCATAATACCTCCCGTCGTCTGCCGTTCAACTCGAATGATCCACCCATTATGCCCATCGCTCTACTGTCGTTTTTCCACCGGCTTTGCATGACCCTGTTGGCCGCTGCCGTCGTTTGCGTGTCAGGGCCCGGTTCCGCCGAAACCCTATCCGAACCGGTCACCGTTTCCACCCCCGGCTCCACCTTTTCCCCCGTACCGGACACGGCCAAAGACGCCAGAACCGAAGGCATCCGTCTCTATCAAAAACAACACTACGCCGAAGCGTTACCCTATCTTCTCGACCCCGAAGCCCGAAAAGACCCCCTGGTACAGACCGCATTGGGCAATCTGTACAGTATGGGCCTGGGCGTACCGGCCGACCCCGTCAAAGCCCTCGACTGGTACCGGAAAGCGGCCGTGCAAAACAACGCCGTCGCCCAGCTCTACACTGCCTACTCTTATGAAAAAGGATTAGGCACTGCGCGAAACGACCGGGAAGCCTTGAACTGGTACAACAAGGCAGCCCGGCAGGGCGTCCCGAACGCGCAATACAAACTCGGGTACCTGTATGAAAAAGGGCGGGGCACCGCCGCCAACAACAAACAGGCGCTTCTCTGGTACCGAAAGGCTGCCGAAGGCGGTATTGCCGGTGCGCAGACCAAACTCGGCTATTTCCACTACGAAGGAATCGGCGTCAAACGCGACCCGCTCGAAGCGGCCCGCTGGTTTTACCGCGCGGCTGAACAGGAAGACGTTCGTGCCCAGACAGCCCTGGCCCATCTGTACGAAACCGGATTGGGTGTCGGAAAAGACGAAGCGCGTGCCGTCAGCTGGTATACCCGGGCCGCCGAAAAGGGCTATGCACCCGCCCAAAACAACCTCGGTTACCTCTATGACAACGGACTGGGTGTCGAACAAAACTTCTCCGTAGCGAAAAAATGGTACGAAGCCGCGGCAAAACAGGGAAATCCGTCCGCTCTCTACAACCTCGGCCAGCTTTACCATCTCGGTCACGGCGTTCCGCAAGATTACGCCCGTGCCGTCGACTGGTTTATGCAGGCGGCGGAGAAAGGCCACATCAAAGCGATGAACAACCTCGGCATGGCCTACCTGGACGGCATGGGCGTCGAAATGGATACCGGCAAGGCCGCCCGCTATTTTGTCCGGGCCGCGAAAGGCGGCAATGCGGCTGCCCAGTACAATCTGGCGCTTCTTTACGTCCGGCACCCCGGCGCTCTGACCCGGGCGAAACGCGCCCGAACCGATGCATTAGCCATGCAGTGGCTGTCAAAAAGCGCGCAAAACGGCGACCCTGCCGCCATGACCTATCTGGCCGACGTTTACCGCTACGGCAAACTGGGCCAGCGTCGTAACCCGGCACAGGCGAACCGTTGGCAAAAACAGGCGGCCAGCCTGCTGGAAAAAGAAAAGGCGGAACGACCCGTTCTGCCGTTACCGCAAAACGCCGTTGCCCGCCAAACCGGCGGCGTACCGGTTCCTGCCGCAAAAACGGCCTCTTCCGACACCGGACACGACAAGTACGATCAAGACTTCTTCCAGTGACTCTTTCGGTACCGTCTGCAACCGGCCGCCCGGCATCCTGCTCTTGCAGCCGGTCCGGTACCGGTTTGACGTCGGTAAAAAGCGAGAAAAACGCGAAACGGATGGTGACGCCCGGCGCCTGTCTAGGTTTTTCCATGCCGTTTCCGTCGCCCTTGCCGAACCGGCCCGGCCGGCGCCTTCCCGACGGCAACCGGATTCGGACAAAACCGCCTTCTTCCGGACGCGCTTCCGTTTGCTGACCTTTCGGCCATAGCGCCTTTTTCTGCGGCCTTTCTTTCCTCATCTCCTCGCCCGGCTTTCGAAACGGCGGCAAACAGCCTGGTTTGTCCATCCATACCCTCGACAGTCCTGAAAAAACCCTGGCTTAAAGCCGTCCGGAAAACACGCCCGCAGGGCCGGTCAGTCACAGTCGACCATTTCCTGTGTCAGACGCCGTCAACAGGGCTTTTTTCCCACAGCATGAGTACCGCCGAAAACAATAAATGGATGAAAAACACAAAACCGCTTTTACAAAAACAGACACAGAAAAACAGGGAGG
>DBGFLV010000187.1:0-10191 GCA_048528425.1 Oxalobacter sp.
TCGTTTCCTGCAGAAAGAAAACCGAACGGTTTTCTCTGGCAGACAACCCCTTCAGTCGAAAACCGGGGTTTCGACACCCAGTACCTTGTGCAGTTTAGGTGAGGTCGTCGTGTATTGCAGATGGATTTTTTTCTGAGGAAAGACGTACGGCGCGGCGGCAAAAGCAGCCAGAGCCGCTTCATGGAAACCCGATAGAATCAGTTTCTTTTTGCCCGGATAGATGTTGATGTCGCCTACGGCAAAAATGCCCGGGATGTTGGTCTGAAATTTTTCGGTATCGACAACGATCTGGCGCCGGTCGATTTCCAGGCCCCAGTCGGCAATCGGCCCCAGTTTAGGTGACAGACCGAAAAAGACGAGTAAACAGTCGAGTGGAAGACGCCGGGTCACCCCGTCCAAACCGGTAACTCTGATTTCGGTGAGTTTGCCCTCCCGGCTTTCATAGCCGGTGACCTGTCCGGTCAAAGCCTGCATGCAGAAGTCGTCGCACAACGCTTTCATTTTTGACACGGACGCAGGAGCGGCACGATACTCTTCGCGCCGGTGCAGCAAAACGACGGATTCGGCGATGTCCACCAGTTTCAGCGCCCAGTCCAGCGCAGAATCACCGCCACCGCAGACGACCAGATTTTTATCCCTGAACAATTCCGGATCCTTGACACGGTAAAAGAGTTGCGATCCTTCAAACTGTTCAATACCCTCCACTTTCAACGTGCGTGGCTGGAAAGCACCCACTCCGGCAGCGATGAAAACGGTTTTGGCAATAAAACGGGTTCCCACTGACGTTTCAACGTCGAATCGTCCGTCTGCGCGGCGCTGTACCTTGATCACTTCCTGGCCCAGATGAAAAGTCGGCTGAAACGGTTCGATCTGTTTCATCAGGTTTTCTGTCAGTTCGAGTCCGGTACAGGACGGGACGGCCGGAATGTCGTAAATCGGTTTGTCCGGGTACAGTTCGATGCACTGGCCACCGACGACGGGCAGCGAATCGATGACGTGGGCTTTGATCTCCAGCAATCCGAGTTCGAATACCTGGAAGAGTCCGACAGGGCCGGCACCGACGATAACGGCGTCGGCTTCAATAGGCAGAGTGTCAACTTGGGTGTTCATGTTGGATGAAATTCCTGTAGGTGACCGGGTTGCAATATCAACGACTGTCCTACCGGCGAGTCGGAACGGCATTTCGCAACTCCGGTCTATAGGCCGGAAGTCCGGGTTTACTTAATCAGATGACGTATTTTGTTTTTGACGTCTTTCCATTTGTCTGCGTCAGGTAACGGCTCCTTGGAACGGGTGATCGTCGGCCATTTGCGAGACAGTTCCGCGTTCAAAGCGATGTATTCCTGCTGGTCTGCCGGTACGTCTTCTTCCGCGAAAATCGCTTCGGTCGGGCATTCCGGCACGCAAACGGCACAATCAATGCACTCGTTGGGATTGATCACCAGCGTATTTACCCCTTCGTGAAAACAATCAACCGGGCATACGTCCACACAATCTGTATATTTACAGAGTACGCAGGCATCGGTGACAACGTGAGTCATAATCGTCCTCTTGGTTTTATTCGACAGTGGCCGGAAAAAACGAAATTATAAAATATCCGGTTCTGTAAAAACGAGTTATTCTAAAGCAAATAAAAGCATCTCACAAATGGTGAATGAGAAAAATTCTCATTTGTGGAAGAGACGAGTTCCACGGGAAGGAGTGGGCCGCGATTTAGACACTTTTTGTTTGGGTTGTCGCCCCGCATTGACAGAATTTTGCTGAAGTTCATCAATTTCGGCTAAAATGTCAAATTGCGTTTATGGATAATTGCCTTTTGTTTGCGGTCGGTGCGTTTACCCAAGTGATACGGATCGTGAACAAGGGCATGTTTTACTTTTTTAACCCACACGAAAATGGTTTTGGAATCAGCGTTCTGGTTTCAAGGCCGCTATTTTTTGGAATAAATACATGGCAAACGCTGTTGAAACCCTGGAAAAGCTCGAAAGACGCCTGACAGTCACTCTCCCTGTTAAAGACATCACCACTGAAGTCGAAAAACGTTTGAAGGTACGCGCCCGTACTGCAAAAGCTCCTGGTTTCAGACCGGGCAAGGTGCCGATGAACATGGTCGCTGCCCAATACGGTGCCCAGATCCAAAACGAAGTGATCAATGAGAAAGTCGCCGCGGCTTTCAATCAGGCGGTACAGGAAAACAATCTCCGTGTTGCCGGTTATCCGCGTTTCGAAGAGAAAACCGGTGACGACGTTTCCAAGGACGATCTGGCGTTTACGGCCACTTTTGAAGTCTACCCGGAAGTCAAGGTGGGCGATCTTTCTACCGTCGAACTGGAAAAGGCAGTTGCCACGGTAACAGACGCCGATGTGGACCGGACGCTTGACATTCTCAGAAAACGCCAGGCTCATTTCCATGTCAAGGGCGAAGACAGTGAACACGGCAGCGGAGGCGACAACGCCGCCGCAGAGGACGGCAACCGGGTCACGATCGACTTTACTGGTCGTATTGACGGCGTGGAATTCGACGGAGGCAAAGCAGAGGACTTTCCGTTCGTGCTGGGTGAAAAGCAGATGTTGCCGGAATTTGAAGACGCCATTCGGGGGATGAAAGTCGGCGAAACTAAAGTGTTTCCGCTGACCTTTCCGGAAGACTATCATGGCAAGGATGTTGCCGGCAAAACGGCTGAATTTACCGTAACCTTAAAGAAAATCGAATGGGCCCATTTGCCGGACGTCGATGAAGCTTTCGCCAAGGCATTGGGTATCGAGGACGGCAGTGTCGAAAAATTGCGCGCAGACATCAAGGCCAATCTGGAACGCGAAGTCAAAAACCGGTTGACTGCCATTAACAAGAATCGGGTAATGGACGCCTTGATCAAGGTATCCGAATTCGACGTGCCTCAAATCCTGGTGAAACAGGAAGTCGGTGAACTGACTGAAATGACGCGGCGTGACCTGGCGGTACGTAACCCGGCCCAGAAAGATATCGCGCTGCCTCCGGAACTCTTCACCAACCAGGCGGAAAAGCGGGTTCGTCTGGGTATGTTGCTAGGCGAGTTGATGAAGGACAATATTCTGGCTGTCTCCGCTGATAAACTGAAAGAACGCGCTACCGAAATCGCTTCCAGTTACGAAAATCCCCAGATGGTGATGGATTACTATTTGAATGATCCGGGTCGTCGCAAGGAACTCGAAGCGATGGTGATGGAAGAAAATGCGATGGATTACGTTTTCGGCAAGGCTAAAGTCGTCGAAAAAGCCGTTCCTTTCGAAGAACTGATGGCGCAACAGCTTTAAGAAGAAAATCCCCGGATTTCCGTTAAATGGACAGGAACTCACATGACTCGGTTTTATGATTCTGCACTGGACACCAATCTGTTGGGAATGATTCCCATGGTGATCGAACAAAGCGGCCGTGGAGAACGGGCGTACGATATTTATTCACGGCTGTTGAAGGAAAGGATCGTTTTTCTGGTCGGGCCTGTTACGGACCAGAACGCCAATCTGATCGTTGCCCAGTTGCTGTTTTTGGAAAGCGAAAATCCGGAAAAGGACATTTCTCTGTACATCAATTCTCCCGGCGGTTCCGTCTCGGCCGGTATGGCCATATATGACACAATGCAGTTTATCAAACCGCAGGTGTCGACCTTGTGTACCGGGCTGGCGGCGTCAATGGGTGCGTTTCTTCTGGCGGCCGGTGCGAAGGGCAAGCGTTTTTCACTGCCCAATTCGCGCATCATGATCCATCAACCGTCAGGCGGCGCACAGGGGCAAGCGACCGACATTGAAATTCATGCGCGTGAAATTCTTTACCTGCGCGAGCGGCTGAATGCTATCCTGGCTGAAAACACTGGTAAAAACGTCGAGCAGATCGCCAGAGATACGGAACGGGACAATTTCATGTCGGCTGCCGAAGCAAAAGACTACGGCCTGATCGACGGGGTTTTGACCAGGCGGGTCTGACAATTGTCCATGGTGTGGTAAAAGCCCGAACTCCCGGTTCGGGCGTTTTTTTCGATGGCCGCTGCCGGAAATCCGGGTTTGTGTTATCTTTCTACCCGTCATTTTTCATTAAATCTTACTACTTGCTCACTTACCCATGTCAGACACCACCTCTTCGACATCTGAAAAAATGCTTTACTGTTCGTTTTGCGGCAAGAGCCAGAACGAAGTGAAGAAACTGATTGCCGGGCCTTCTGTTTACATTTGCGACGAGTGTATCGATTTATGCAATGACATTATCCGTGACGAATTGGCTTCTCCCGAACTGGACAAACAGTCGGGGGCGGCATTGCCGGCGCCTAAGGAAATTGGCCAGTTGCTCGACCAGTACGTGATCGGTCAGGAGCAAGCCAAAAAAATTCTGTCCGTTGCCGTTTACAATCACTACAAACGTCTGAAATTTTACGGCGGAAAAAACGACGATGTCGAGCTGGCGAAAAGTAACATTCTTCTGGTCGGGCCGACCGGGTCGGGAAAAACACTGCTCGCCCAGACGCTGGCCCGGATGCTGAACGTGCCGTTTGTCATTGTGGATGCCACCACGTTAACTGAGGCGGGATATGTCGGCGAAGATGTGGAAAACATCATTCAAAAACTGCTTCAAAATTGCGATTATGACGTGGAAAAAGCGCAAAGAGGCATTGTTTACATTGATGAAATTGATAAGATTTCAAGAAAGTCGGATAATCCTTCCATTACCCGCGATGTTTCCGGAGAAGGCGTGCAGCAGGCATTGCTCAAACTGGTCGAGGGAACTATGGCCTCGGTTCCACCGCAGGGAGGGCGGAAGCATCCCAATCAGGATTTCATTCAGGTCGATACCACCAACATCATGTTCATTTGCGGTGGGGCATTCGACGGATTGACCAAGATCATTTCAAACCGTTCCGAAAAGGGCGGCATCGGATTTTCAGCGAGCGTAAAAAGTCCGAGTGAAAAGAGGGACAATCAAGTCCTTCTGGATGTCGAACCGGAAGATTTGATAAAATTCGGTCTGATTCCCGAATTAATCGGACGGTTGCCGGTTGTCGCCGTTTTAAATGATTTGACGGAAGAGGCACTGATCGATATTCTCGTGAAACCGAAAAACGCTCTGGTCAAGCAGTATACGAAGCTTTTGCAAATGGAAGGCGCAGAGCTCGAAATCAGGCCGGAGGCGCTTCACGCCATTGCCAAAAAGGCACTGGAACGTAAAACGGGAGCACGCGGGCTTCGTTCCATCATGGAGCACTTGTTACTCGACGTCATGTACGATTTGCCGACAGAAAAAAATGTCATCAAGGTGGTCATTGATGAAAACACCGTGACCAAAGGGGCCAAACCTCTGGTGATTTATCAAGAAAAACAAAAACTTGCCGGCCAAAACTGATTACGGCTCAAGCAAACCAATTTGTCGGTTTTTTCCAACTTGGTGCAGGTCTTTTTGAATCCCTGCCTACTAGCTTTTAGTGATGTTTTCGATGTAGGTCTTGTTTTTGAACAAAACGAGCCAACATTATCATTATGCTTATTGATTAAGGTTTGTCATGATGACTTCTATTGAAACAAAGCCGTCTAGAATGCCGTTACTTCCGTTACGGGATGTGGTTGTTTTTCCCCATATGGTCATTCCCCTGTTCGTGGGAAGACCCAAGTCGATCCATGCGCTTGAAACGGCCATGGAAGGCGAAAAGACCATTATGCTGGCTGCCCAGAAGACAGCGGCGAAGGATGAACCGACCGCAGAAGATATTTATGAAATAGGGTGCGTTGCCACCGTGCTGCAGATGCTGAAGTTGCCGGACGGTACCGTGAAAGTGCTGGTGGAAGGCGTCGGACGCGCCAGAATCGAGCATGTCGAGGCGTATGAACAGCATTTGGTTGCCGATGTGGCACCGGTGGATTCGGTGGGCGAAAACGAACCGGAAATCGAGGCGATGCGTCGCGCCATCGTTCAACAATTCGAACAGTACGTCAAACTGAACAAGAAAATCCCGCAGGAAGTGGTTGCTTCGCTCTCTTCGGTCGACGAGCCGGGACGTTTCGCTGATACGTTAGCTGCTCATTTGCCGTTGAAGCTCGAGCAGAAACAAGTTGTCCTGGAAATGGTCAACATCGAAAAGCGTCTTGAGTATTTGCTGGAGAGGCTGGAAAGCGAACTCGACATCATGCAGGTGGAAAAGCGCATCCGTGGACGCGTCAAACGCCAGATGGAAAAGTCGCAGCGTGAGTACTACCTGAACGAGCAGGTCAAGGCGATTCAGCGCGAGTTGGGAGAAGGCGAGGAAGGGGCTGATCTGGAAGAGCTTGAAAAGCGGATCAATGCGGCCAAAATGCCGAAAGAAGCCAAAGACAAGGCCATGAGCGAATTGAAAAAGCTGAAAGCCATGTCACCGATGTCGGCCGAAGCGACCGTGGTCAGAAATTACATCGAAACACTGGTGTCTTTACCCTGGCGCAAGAAATCCAAGGTCAACAACGACCTGGCCAATGCCGAAAAAGTATTGGAAGACGATCATTACGGTCTGGAGAGAGTTAAAGAACGCATTCTGGAATACCTGGCTGTCCAACAGAGGGTAGACAAGGTCAAGGCGCCCATTCTGTGTTTTGTCGGGCCGCCGGGTGTCGGCAAAACCTCGCTGGGTCAGTCAATTGCGCGAGCGACCAACCGAAAATACGTCCGGATGGCGTTGGGCGGCGTTCGGGATGAAGCCGAAATCCGGGGACATCGCCGGACGTACATCGGTGCGATGCCGGGCAAGATCCTGCAAAGTCTGGTGAAGGCCGGGGTGAGAAATCCGCTGTTTTTACTCGACGAGGTTGACAAGATCGGTGCGGATTTTCGGGGTGATCCTGCGGCGGCTTTGCTGGAAGTGCTCGACCCGGAACAGAATCATACGTTTTCCGACCATTACGTCGAAGTGGATTTCGATTTGTCAGACGTGATGTTCATTGCGACTTCCAATTCCTACAACATTCCGCCTGCGCTTTTAGACAGGATGGAAGTCATCCGTTTGTCGGGTTATACGGAAGACGAGAAAACCAGCATCGCGCAACGTTATCTGTTACCGAAACAGATGAAAAGTAACGGCTTAAAGGAAACGGAGTTGTCGATTACCGAAGCAGCTATCCGCGATATCATCCGTTACTATACCCGCGAAGCAGGTGTCCGGGCTCTGGAACGCGAGATTTCCAAGATATGCCGGAAAGTGGTCAAGATGTTGCTCTTGAAAAAGCAAAATCGCAAAATCATTGTAACGCCAAAGAACATCGACAAATTCCTGGGAGTTCGCCAATTCGATTACGGTGTAGCGGAAAAGGAAAACCAGATCGGTGAAGTGTCCGGTCTGGCCTGGACGGAAGTCGGTGGCGAGCTGATGACCGTCGAAGCGGTAGCGGTGCCTGGAAAAGGCCAGATTATTCGTACTGGTACGCTGGGCGACGTCATGAAGGAATCTATCGAGGCGGCCAGAACCGTGGTTCGCAGTCGGGCCAATAATCTGGGTATCAAGAACGAAGCGTTTGAGAAAAACGATATCCACATTCATGTTCCAGAAGGGGCCACGCCCAAAGACGGCCCGTCGGCCGGTATTTCGATGGCGACGGCTTTAGTGTCGGTTTTCAGCGGCATTCCGGTCAGAGCTGACGTTGCGATGACAGGTGAAATTACTTTGCGTGGCGAAGTGTTGCCGATCGGCGGCTTGAAGGAAAAACTGCTGGCTGCTTTGCGAGGGGGTATTAAGCAGGTCATCATTCCGCAGGAAAACGTGAAGGATCTGGTGGAAATTCCAGACAATGTCAAAAACAAGCTGGAAATCATTCCGGTCCGTTGGATCGACAAAGTGTGGGAAATCGCGCTGGAACGTCAGCCGGAACCGATAACGGAAAAACCGGCCGCCGTGCCTGTTGCAGCGGAAAAACCCGAAAACGCCAGTGGCGGCAACTTACTGACACATTAAGAAAACACACTTTGAAAAGCCCCGTAAACCGGGGCTTTTTTTACGAGTGTCGTTCGGCGATCAATCCGTTTATCAGCAGCCGCACTTGCGATGCAATTTCTCCTGCCGTCATGCCGACGTTGCCGTTGCGTTCCTTTTCCAGTTTGTCCGCGGCTTTGCCATGCAGCCACACGGCGGCAAGCGATGCTTCCCAGGCCGGCCAACCTTGTCCCATCAGCGACCCGGTCAAGCCCGACAATACGTCGCCGGTCCCGGCTGTCGCCAGCGCCGGATTGCCCGTCGGGTTGATGACGCTGTTGCCGTCAGGGGAACCAATGACCGTTCCGGAACCTTTCAGTACCGTGACGGCGTGGTATTTTTTCGCCAGTTCCAAGGCGGCTTTCACTCTGTCCGACTGGACGGAAAGAACGGTAGTGTCCAAAAGCCGGGCCGCTTCCAGCGGATGGGGAGTAATGACGCAAGGGGTGTCACGCTCGTGAAGTACCGAATGCCAGGCAGGATTTTCTGCGAGGATGTTTAACGCATCGGCGTCTAATACGAGAGGTTGATCGGTTTTGAGGAGCCGGTTCAACTCATCTCTAGCGACAGGCGATTTGCCCAGTCCGGGACCGATGACGACGACATCAGTTGGAAAATCGAATTGATGGACAGCACGAAACATGATTTCGGGACTGACCGGATCGTACACAGGCGGATTTTTCAGATACACGGCATAGCACAGGCCGATGCCGCTTGCCAGCGCGGCACGGCACGCCAGGACCGGCGCACCTCCCATACCGTCCGCGCCCCCCAGAACGGCGAGCCGTCCATAACTGCCCTTGTGTGAATCGTGAAGCCGCGGTTTCAAATACGCGCCGAACAGTTTAGGGGTATTTAACCAGCATCGGGCTGCCGGAAAGAAGCGCTGGTCGATGTCAAGATCAGCGATGTAAACGTTTCCGGCATAATCACGGCCTTTGGCAGTGTGGAGTCCTGGTTTGTCAGCAATGAAAGTGACGGTATGGGTCGCCCTGACGGCGACGGAATCATTGCCGACCACGTTTCCGGTATCTGCGTTCAGTCCGCTGGGGACGTCAAGGGCTAGAACGGGACATTGAAACGTGTTGACGATTTCAGCGAGTTTTCGCCGGTTTCCGGTCAACGCTTCTTTCAGTCCGATACCAAACATCCCGTCCACCACTAAAGCCCATTCTCTTTCCCGAATTGATTTAAACGTCGTCTGGAGGGACAACGCGTCTTCCCAGTGAACTGGGCTTTTGATCGCCTTTTGACGCGCCATTTTCGCTTCTTCGGATTGCTTTTTCCGGTTGGAAACGAGCAGAACTGAGACGGGAATACCGGCCGTGGCCAAAAGCGCTGCCATTTCAAGCGCGTCCCCGCCGTTGTTGCCCGGGCCGGCTAAAACAAGAACCGGTTTTTGCGGTGTTTGTGCCGGCAGAAGTAAGGACATCGCTACCTTGGCCGCTTCGCGGCCCGCTCGTTGCATCAAGGTTCCGATCGGCAAATCGGCCAGCGCAGCCTTTTCAACAGTACGGACGTCTTCAATGGAATAAAGAGCATTCATGGCTTGATCATTTACGTGGTGGAAAGAGGGGCCCGGAAATTATCTGTCATAAACGGGTTGAAAAAGAATTTGTACCATGTTTTCGTCTGTTTTTGTACGGGATGCTTTAAGCGTCACGGTTTTTCCAGTACAATGATGAACTCTTGAAAGTTTTCAAGAAGTTATTTATTTTTTGAACCGTAAATCGCGAATTCGACCTGAAAGGGTGCTCTAGACGAGTTCTTGGGCGAATTCAAGACCTAACCCTGGAGATTACTATGTCCGTTACCATGCGTGAAATGCTGGAAGCCGGTGTTCATTTCGGTCACCAGACCCGTTTCTGGAATCCGAAGATGGCGCCTTTCATCTTTGGCCACCGCAATAAAATCCATATCGTCAACCTGGAAAAAACGCTGGCCATGTATAACGACGCGATGAAATACGTCCGTCAGCTTGCGGCCAATCGCGGAACCATTTTGATGGTAGGAACCAAAAGACAGGCTCGCGACATCATTGCTGCTGAGGCCCAACGTGCCGGTGTGCCTTATGTCGATCAACGCTGGCTGGGAGGCATGCTGACCAATTTCAAGACGATCAAAACGTCGATCAAGCGATTAAAAGATATGGAAGCAGCCATTGAAGACGGTACCGGATTCGGTCGTGAACGGTTTGCCGGTTCCTTCGTAGAGTGTGGATTGCGCGACTGTTCCC
>DBGFLV010000188.1:0-3643 GCA_048528425.1 Oxalobacter sp.
TCTCCCTGTTTCCAGCCCTTGTCCCGGGTCTGTTCGAAAGCCAGCGAGATGCGTGCCGGTCCAAATGCGTAGGCCCCGCCCAGGTTCCAGACATAGGATTTGTTGGAATCGGCCAGACGGCTCCAGTTACCCAACAGGGTGATCGGACCGTTGTCATAACCCAGCATGATGGCGTAGCCATCATTATCGGCTCCGGCATACTTGACGTTGGCCGGCGTCGCATCCGGCTGGGGATCGCCCGGATCGCGGTACGGGTCATAAGGAACAGGCGTTACATTTTTCATGTTTTCGCCCAATGAATAGCTAGCGCCCAATTTAAAGCCGCTCCAGCTCGGTGTATCGTAGCGAATGGTATTGTTAATACGCGCAGAACGTTGACTACTCAACAGCATGGAACCGACGCCATATTGGTAAAACGGATCTAAAGTACGGAGTGTTTCCGTTGTCAACTCATTAATACGGCCCAGACGGACTGAACCCCATTGTTCACCTTTCAAACCCACGTTGGCAGCACCGTCCCAATCGACGCCTTCTTGTGCCAAAGTCCCGTCATTCAAATTGAAGCGTCTTTCCAGTTCGAAAGTGGCAGCCTGACCCGATCCCAGATCTTCGGTCCCTCGAAAACCGATACGACTTTCGATATTCGACCCCATACGAACGTCAGAACCGTTTTCTTTAATAAAACCGGTGTCGGCCACACCATAAATCACCACGCTGGATTGAGCATGGGCCACGCCGAACGCGGCACCCATGACAGCCAACGCAACAAGAGTTTTTTTCATTTTGTGTTCCTTTTAAAAGATTTGTTAAAAATCCGTCAAAGTCCTACCCACTTGAACGTCCGGATAAACACAACATAAATAACTCTTGATTGATGACTTTGAACTTTAATCGTCTCCTGTGCAGATTTATCCGGAATTCGTCTCCAGACAGATCATTTGTTGTATTTTTGTTACAAAAAAGTTTCTTATAGTCAAAAACTGCGTTACAAAACCAATTGCAGAACACAAAATTGTCAATCAGAAAGGTTGAATTCTTCGCAACATTTGAAAACCGGTCTGATCCTTGTTGCGGTAAACACATGACGTAAAAAGTCCGTTTTAAGACCGGAAGGCAGCATTTCTTTTGTTGGAGCGAAAAATCAAATGGCCAGTCGGGAAGCTTTACAACTGCTGCGAGAAGCACGGTCAGGAAACATCGAGTCCCAATTCAGCTTGGGTAAATTGTATCTCTTCGGCAGCAAAAGTCTGCCGCAGAGCCTGACAACGGCTTGCCACTGGTTAAGCCGTGCGGCCAAAAGCGGAAATGCTGACGCCCGACTTCTAATCGGAAATCATATTCCTTATGAAACGGCAAAAATGTACGCCGGCCAACCGATTCTGAAAGAATGGTACAAGGAAGCCTTTGAAAAAGGCAGCCATCAGGCCGGTTTCGCTTTGGCTAAATTGACTCTTTCCCTTGAGGGTATACCGGAAGAAAAAAAACGTTCAGAAGCGATCAAAATTCTCGAACAGATCGCGACACAGGATAACCCGGAAGCCCAATGGCTGCTGGCTGAACTGGTCAAGGCGTCACCCAAACACGCTTCTCTGGAAGACAGGGCACTCAAGTGGACAGCACGGGCAGCCGACGCCGGTATTCTGGACGCACAAGTGGCTTTAATCGAGCACGCCTGGAAAAAAGCGGATTATTCCACTTTTCTTCAACACGCTCTCCCTATTGTCCGTTCCCTTGTCAATGCCGAGCGTCAACAGGAAACGGCCGAAATGGATGAATCGTCTACGCGTCTCCTGTTAAGATGTGGCCAACTTTTGGCGGGAGAAAAAAACGACAACAGTGAAGAAGTCCAAACTCTGTGGGAACTAGCTGCAAGAAATAAAAATGCAGAAGCGGCCTTTTTGCTGGGATTACGGTACGCTCGAATGGACGAGAAGGGACAGCGAACCGAAACGGGCGGTGGTTCGACCAGTTTTAAGAAAGCGATTCGCTGGCTGACCCAGGCGGGAGAGTTGGGCCTGGCAAAAGCTTGGTACGCTTTATCCTTGATTTATCAAAAAGCGGAATTTTCACAAAGAAACATCCATATCTCCCATCACTATCTGGAAAAGGCCGCCAATCTGGGCCACGCCTGCGCCCAATACGAACGCGGTATGCAGGCCTGGCGTTCTCGCCGTGAGAATGAAGCCAACGACATTCAGGCCGTTTACTGGTTCCAGAAAGCCACAGGAAACGGAAAAGCGGAGGCGGCGTTGATGCTCCACAAAATCGCCCGTAGTGCCAGGCCGGCGACATGGGCCGTTAATGCCCGGCAGTATCTGTCTCGTGACGTGATCAGCAGCCATCCTTTCCTGGTCGCGCGTATCGAACTGGCGGCGGTTTTCGGATTGTCCCGACCGGAAGCACTTTTGCTGGATATTCACTCGGCAGACAAGGGTCATTGTCTTCTGGTAGATATACGTGAATTTTACAGGCGGAGCAAACGCAAGCTGATTCTTATCCAGACCGGAAAAGAACGCCAGACACTGTCACGCATTACCCGGCTCTTTGAAAAGGTAGACTGCGGCTTAAACGGTCCCGAAGGCAATTACCGGCAGCGACAGTATCGGCTCAAAACGTTGATTCCCACGGTTTTGGAAGACGTGCACGAAGAAGAAACACACGCCTGACTTCCTTTTTTGGCACGATAGGCCAAAAACGGTGGAAAACACGTTCAGTTTTTTCCCACCGACAGCATCCGTTCGACGTAGCGTGCGATCAAATCAATTTCCAGATTGACTTTCGAGCCAGCCGACAAGTGTTTGAGTGTGGTAACTCCGACGGTATGCGGGATCAGATTGATCGAAAAAAGGCAGCCTGTTTCGCTATCGGTGACACGATTGACCGTCAAAGACACGCCATTGATCGCAATTGACCCTTTGTAAGCCAAAAATTTTGCCAGTTGCAGCGGTGCTTCGACAATCAGTTCCCACGACTCGGCAACCGGAGCGAAACGGCGGACGACACCGACACCGTCCACATGACCGGAAACCAGATGACCTCCCAGCTTGTCGCCTAAGGCCAGTGCGGTTTCCAGATTGACCTCACCTGTTGTGTCCAGGCCGGTCGTTTTATCCAAACTCTCGCGGGATACGTCCACCTCGAAACCGGTTTCCCTTTTGGCGACGACAGTCATGCAGGCTCCGTTTACCGCAACGGAGTCGCCGATAGCGATTTTTTCCAGCACGTCCGTTTCTGCACTGATTGCCAAATGTACTCCGGCATTTCCGTCCTGTCCTGTGGGAGTGACCGACTGGATTTTTCCTATGGTTTCGATAATTCCGGTAAACATTTTTTCCTACTGTTTCGTTAAACTGGCCACAATCCTGATATCGTTTCCAATCGGCAGAATCTCCTGAATGTCCAGTGCAATTCTGTCTGCCAGCGAATGAATGTCGTTTACGCTTAGCATGCTTTTTCCACTTCCCAAAAAGCACGGAGCTAAATAAATCAGCATTTCGTCGACAAAGCCGCCCTGGATCAGAGCCCCGTTCAACGTGGCACCTGCTTCCACGTGGACTTCATTGATTTCTTTGTCGGCCAGTCTTTTCATCATTTCAGCCAAATCGACCCGTCCAGTATCGTTAATACTGGAAAAAACTTCAAT
>DBGFLV010000189.1:0-1831 GCA_048528425.1 Oxalobacter sp.
ACCCGGATGGGAAAGCCGTCTATCTGGCCGAAAGCAGGATTGAACGGCAAAAGAGACCGATAAACTGAGGAAACAGGGACATTGTCAGGCGGTGGCTTCTTGGTGAGGTATACTGAACCTGTTTGACGATCCGTCGCGGTTTTCCGCTTTCGTTTGGTCACGTTTTCCGATGGGAAAAGGAGGTACCGTGTTTTCTTTTTTCAGGATTCGCAATTTTCGTTCCATTCTCGACATGACGGTGAATTTTTCTTTTGCCGAGAAAAGGGCGCCGGCCGGTTTCGCGGAGTCGGAGACCGTTTTTTTTATCGAACCCAAAAAACGGGTCAGACTGGTGCCGGTGCTGGCCTTGTATGGCTCGAATGCGTCGGGCAAGTCGAATGTGTTGATGGCGTTGCACACGTTTCGGGAGTGCGTCCTGTCCGGCATCGAGGGCAAGTTCCATCCCGACAAGCTGCATCCGGCACAAGACGCTTCGACGGTTTTTGAAGCGTCTTTCGTGGTCGACGGAAAGGGTTTCATCTATGAATTCGCCTACGATCGGGATGAAATCCGGCATGAATCGTTGTCAGTGGACGGTGTGCCCGTGTTTTCCACCGACACGGGAACGGGTTGTTTTGACGCACTGGCTACGTCTGCTTATCCGGCTTCGAGGCTGAACGAGATTTTTCGGGTCGAATGTAACACGCCGAAACACAAGCAGACGGCCTCTTTTCTGTCGGTCATCGGAAAAAGGTATCCGGGGTTAAGTCCGCTTCTTACGGCAGTGTACGATTACATCGACGAAGACATCGTCGTTTTTGCTGAAAACGACATTCATCTTTCGCGCGGCATGGATCGGCTGGCGGCTGTGCTGGAAAAGACGGACGATCCCGACCCCGTGAAAACGGCTTTCGGGCGCATTACCGAACTTCTGGAAAGTCTGGACATTCACATCAGCCGTATGGAAATGAACCGGCGGCGGGTGTTGCTGGACAAAGACCCGCATGCCCGGAATTATCTGGACGTCGATCCCGATTTTCTGTTACGGCTGACGAGCTTTGAAAAGGAAGGCGAGCGTATCGTTTTGAATACCGACCGGATACGGTCGTTCCATCAGGATATCGACGGACAGGAGGTCGAGTTCGATTTCGCCACGGAAGAATCGAGTGGGACGCAGATCGTGGCCGGTCTTTTGGGCGTTTTCCTGGCAGCGCTTGAAACCGGCGGCGTGGTGGCCGTGGACGAGCTGGACCGGTCGCTGCATCCGTTGTTGTTAATCGAGCTGATCCGGCTCTTCAAGGACAGGCGATACAATTCCCGCGGTGCCCAACTCGTCTTCACCGTGCACAACACCGACATTTTAGACGCGGATTTGTTGCGGGTTTCCGAAGTGGGCATTGTCAGCAAGACGTTGAAAGACGGTTCAACGCTGACCCGGATATCGGATTTCAAACGGATAAAGCACGTCGGTAATTTGCGAAAACCGTATCTGACGGGGCGGTTTTCGGGTATTCCGTTTCCCTACATATGAAAAAAGCAAAACGTCAACCTTTGGTCGAGACGGTCGTCGTGATTTGCGAGGGAGCGTCGGAAAACGTCTATTTGCAGGAACTGAACCGTTTTTTCCGGGAAAACCGGATTCCACTCGTTTTCGCCGTCAAGGTCATCGGCAGCGGGGTGTACAAGGCAGTGCTGAACCGGTACCGCGACGTCCGTCGCGAACTGAAAAATGCCGAAATCGTTATCTGGGTCGACCGCGACATTTACTTGACCAGTCAGAAAAAACTGTATGAAAACAAGCCCGATACCGTTCCCGATTTTCTGTTTTCCAGAATGAACTTTGAGGATTTTC
>DBGFLV010000190.1:0-3574 GCA_048528425.1 Oxalobacter sp.
TACCCTTTCTTCTATTGAAAACGCTTTGTTCAGAAAACAAAAGTGGATTCTCGAAAAACTGGCCTATCATGAGCAAAGAAAGCGGCAAAGAGCCGCTCCCGTACAGTGGGCAGCCGGAACCGGCCTTCCTTACCTGGGAAACACACTCGTTCTCAGTCCAGAAGAACCGGTACCGCCGGCGACCGTTTTCCACATTGGAAAGAACCGGCTTTTCACGCGTTCCTCTCTGCTGAACCAGCCGACTGACCTGGAAATCCAATTGAAAAAATGGCTTCGGGAAGAAGCGAAAAAAATACTTCGTGAACGGCTTGATCGTTACGCCGCTGAAATGGGTGTCCGTTTTAGTGCGTTCAGTCTGTCAAACGCCATAACTCGCTGGGGTTCCTGTTCAGTAAAAGGGCACATCCGGCTCAACTGGCGACTGATTCACTGTGACACAGACCTGATTGACTACGTCGTCATTCATGAACTGGCACATCTGCGCGAAATGAACCACAGTCCAGCGTTCTGGGCCATCGTGAACGCTCACTACCCGCAATACAAAAAGGCACGCCAGGAACTCCACCGTCTGGCAGCCAGTCTGTTCACCCTGTTTGTAGAGAACTGATTTGCCACAAACAAGGTGCAGACCCCGGCTTTTACAAAACCGGCGATACGGTTACAATAAAGTTCACGTCAACGACCGGGAGGTGTCATGCGTTTTCTTCACGTCATGCTGAGGGTGGGTGACCTGAAACGCTCGATCGACTTTTACACCCACATCATGGGAATGAAACTGATCAGAACGACAGACAACCCGGAGTACCGGTACACCCTGGCCTATCTGGGCTATGAAAGCAACCCGGAACAAGCTGAACTTGAATTGACTTACAATTACGGTGTCGATCATTACGACATGGGCACCGCCTACGGCCACATCGCCGTTTCAACAGACGACATCGTCACTCTGTGCAACCGGATACGCGAAAAGGGCGGCAAAATCACCCGTGAACCCGGTCCAGTCAAAGGGGGCAGTACCGTCATCGCCTTCCTGGAAGACCCTGACGGCTATAAAATAGAACTGATCGAACAAAAAGAAAAATAAAAAAACAGCCGGACGCCTGGCCCGTCAAACCGCTTCGGCACGTCGTGTCGTCGCCGGCATGGTTTTCGGGTCTTCAAACATGGCAACGTCTTCTTAACCGGTCGTGCTTCTCACCGAATTGGTTATTTCGGTCAACAGGCTGGACAAATCTTCCGCTTCGCCACCATTCATGAGAATCTTGTAAAAGATGGCAATGACCTTCCCTTTTTGGTCAGGACTCATGCCAATCTTTTCTGCCGAGTTCCACTTTTCCAGAATGTGAGCTGCAACAGCCAACTTGGTAGCGTTGACAGAACCGCCAGGCTCTTCCTGACCGGTTCGCTTGACCCGATAGGTCGACTGATTCTGCTTGGCAGCTTTCTCCGCCATTTCACCATGCGCTGAAATAAGATAGTGATCCGGAACCTGAAACACTTTCCTGATTCCACCAATTCCATACTGTTCCTCGTAACGCCAGCCTTCCTTTGCCGCCCTGGCCAAAATACTTGACTTCGTTGTCGGCAAACCGGGTAAACGCATGCGTGCAATTTCGGCAGCAGTAAATAAAATTTTCATCAAAGCACTTATCTTTAGCGAACAAAAAAACGATCAAACACTTAAAAACAGTTCACAACAGATCAAAAAAGAGTTAAACTTCAGAAAAATCAATAAACAACTCATTTAAAATACAAAAAAGGACAAGACATCAAAACACTTTGAAACACTTAAGCCGTTTCGAAAAAATTCTGATACCTCGTACCCAGTTGATCCCGAATCAATCAGGATCAATTGAATGTATTACTTTGCCTATTGACTTGTCCCCGGGGAAGACAAGTCAATAGCCTGCTTGACCTGAATTTACGTCAGGTCAAGCTCCCTCTTCATGTCGCATAGGACACCACACTCTTTTATCCAAAGAGTGCTAGTATGCTTATGTGTCAATTCAGTCCGATCAATTCCTCATGGCTTCCCATTCCAAACATCTGCTAAGGCTATCACAGCTTATCTACGCGGGATAGCCTCCCAAAGGAAACTTGTCAGTGGATTATAAATTAAGTTTCGGTAAAGCCACCATAAAAAATGGCTTTTTTTAGTCATTAACGGTCCAAAAATCGAAAAATAACCTTTTTTTGTCCAATAAAAGCCTGCTCCTACTCCAACAGCCGAAACCTTTTTTGCCTGACAAGTCCTTAATGACTAAAACCACTTTCTTGATTATTGTTAAAAGTTTTCACCTTCCGGCTTTCCGGAAGCAGCAAGCCGTTGGCCTGTCCGGGCAGCAGCTACCCCTTCATTTTCCGGTCGCTTTATCGAAACCCGGCTCCGCGTTCTTTTTCCGCACTGCCTGAACACTCCCGTTTACGTCCCTCTTTATCAATTGTTCTTGAAGAGTTACCTTTATCTGATCCTTATCAAAGTGACATCTTTTGAATTGTTGAAAATAAACTTTATTTTCCAGTGACTTGAGGAGACGATCCATGAAAAGCGGGCATGAAAGCTACAAAAAACGCTACGAGAACCATACCAGCAGACCGGAAAGATACGATCCGAACAATTTGCTGACCGGCATGATCAAAACGCTCAATCTGAAAAACGACGCCGCCCTGTCTCGTGCCCTTGAAGTTGCACCACCCGTTATCAGCAAAATCCGGCACGGACGATTACCTGTAGGGGCTTCCCTGTTGATCCGCATGCAAGAGATCAGCAACCTTAGCATTAAGGAACTGCGTGAAATGATGGGAGATCGACGTAACAAGTTCCGAATCAGCGATAAGCAGTTCAAACCCAAAACGACAGAACCATTCAAAGTGGAACAACCTGAAGCACAGGCCTGACTTCAATCTGGCAGTAACCCTGCTTCCGGTTACCGCAACGGTTCAAGGAAGAAAAAGACCGCCGCTTGGTCCGAAAAAAGAATGAAAAAAACAACCCCTTCCATTGACCGAAAGCCGATGAAAAGTTATTATTCTATATTCCGCTGTCGCTGAAAAAGCGGCAGCATGGAGATGTGGCCGAGAGGTCGAAGGCACTCCCCTGCTAAGGGAGCATACGGGCCAAAACTCGTATCAAGGGTTCGAATCCCTTCATCTCCGCCAAACCGTTCCAGTCGTCAGAGAAAACAAAAACCCGCTTTTTAGCGGGTTTTTTGCCGAAGAAGGCCGTGAATGACTTCCCTCATGACCGTGCCACTTGCCGAGAACCCCATAACCTGAACAGTCGATTGGAACGTACTGCGGATTCACCGGGAAAAACGGCAATAAACCGGTTGCACGAAAAGCGGGTGTTCTTCGTTACATCATACCAAAGCGGTCGAACAGCCAGAACAGGCCTGAAACGATGCCTGCACCCACCAGCATCGTAACGATCACCATGATCATGTAAATCTTGCGCGCTCCCGGTGGAACAACGGCTGTACAACCCGCTGACATATACTCCTGTTCGGGAGCGAACGCTTCTTCGGACGCCTGAATGATCGGATTGTCCGAAACGACAGGGGACACGTGATCCGTA
>DBGFLV010000191.1:0-12700 GCA_048528425.1 Oxalobacter sp.
AGACATGACCCAACAAAATAACCCGAATACGGGAGGATTCGGCCCGCGTGAAGTGATGGAATACGATGTCGTCATCGTCGGTGGTGGCCCATCCGGTCTCGCGGCCGCCATTCGTATAAAACAGCTTGCCCGTCAGGAAGGCCGGGAAATATCGGTGTGTGTTCTGGAAAAGGGTTCCGGACTGGGTGCGCACATCCTGTCCGGCGCCGTCATGGATCCGACAGCGTTAAACGAATTACTGCCGGACTGGAAAAAGGAAGGAGCGCCTGTATCGGTTGCCGTTACCGAAGACCGCTTTTTGTTCTTGAGTGAAAAAAGAGCAGTCAAAACACCGGGCTGGATGTTGCCCGTCGCCATGAAAAACAAAGGCAATTACGTCGTTTCGCTGGCCAATCTCGTTCGCTGGCTGGGAGAACAGGCCGAAGAAATGGGCGTGGACATTTTTCCCGGCTTTGCCGCAGTTGAAGTGCTTTATGACGATCGTGGCGCAGTAAAGGGAGTGGCGACCGGCAATGTGGGAGTCGGTAAGGACGGTCAGGTGACTGGCGCGTTTGAACCGGGTGTGGAACTGCATGCCCGCTACACGCTTTTTGCCGAGGGGGCGAGGGGACAGTTGGGACGTGAACTCGTCGAAAAATTCGACCTCGACAAAGGATGCGATCCACAGAGCTACGCTATCGGTATCAAGGAAATCTGGAAAATCAATCCGTCGCTTCATCAGCCCGGACTGGTCGTGCACACGGCCGGCTGGCCTTTGAGTTCCGATACTTACGGCGGTTCATTCCTGTATCACATGGACAACGGGGAAGTGGCTGTCGGTTTTACGGTTGGTCTGGCGTATAAAAATCCTTATCTTTCGCCTTTTGAAGAGTTTCAGCGTTACAAGACTCATCCGGCGATACGGCGTTTCCTGGAAGGCGGGGAACGCATCGCTTACGGTGCGCGGGCGATCGCGGCAGGTGGCTTACAGGCTTTGCCGGAAGTCGTATTTGCCGGAGGCGCCCTTTTGGGATGCGAAGCCGGTTTCATGAACGGTGCCCGTCTCAAAGGAATCCATGCGGCCATCAAATCCGGCATGCTGGCGGCGGAAGCCGCGTTTTCCGCGTTGAAAGACGGCCGGAGCAACGACGTTCTGCGGGCTTATCCGGACGCTTTTCGCCGTTCGTGGCTTTATGACGAACTGTTGCGGGCGCGCAATTTCAAGCCCTGGATGAGTACCGGCCTTTACCGGGGAACCCTGATGTTCGGTATTGATCAGGTCGTTTTTCGCGGTAAAGCGCCCTGGACACTGCACAGAAAAAAAGCGGATCACCTGTATTTAATGCCGGCCGAAGAATGCCGACCGATTGATTACCCTGCACCGGACGGTAAACTGACGTTCGACATCGCTTCATCGCTCTATTTGTCCGGAACGATGCACGAAGAAAACCAGCCTGCCCATCTGACGCTGAAAGACCCGGAAGTGCCTGTTGACGTCAACTGGCACCTTTATGCCGGGCCGGAAGCACGGTATTGTCCGGCTGGCGTTTATGAATTCGTTACCGATTCCGACGGCGACGTGCGGCTGAAAATCAATGCATCCAACTGTCTGCACTGCAAAACCTGTGACATCAAGGACCCCACGCAAAACATCGTCTGGGTTGCCCCGGAGGGAGGTGGCGGCCCGAATTATCCCGATATGTGATCGCGGGAAGCGTCATTTCTCCGCACAACAGGCGGACAGACGGCGGTTTTTCTGACGCCGTTGCGTCTTTCGCCAAAAGGAATAAGGTAAGATTGTCCTGTTGGTTAACTCATCGTAACGGTTCGGACTGTGAAGGAAACAGGATGTCGTCAGCTGTAGGACCTGCGGAAGGAATCGAGCGCGTCATTCGCGGCGATTGTCGCGATCCCTTTTCCATTCTGGGCATGCGCCAGGAAAACGGAAAGCTCGTCGTCAGAGCACTGTTGCCCGGAGCCGACTCGGTCAGTGTGGTCGAGGCGCCATCCGGCCGGGTGTTGGCCACGATGTCACGGTTGGGGGACACGGCCCTGTTCGTTACTGAAATCAGGCAGCGACGCGAGCCGTTCGCCTATCGCCTGAAAATCGACTGGGGCACTCACGTCCAGGAGCTGGAAGACCCATACCGTTTCCCGCCGGTGCTGGGCGACATCGACGTCTGGCTGCTTGCAGAAGGAACTCATCACCGGCCTTATGAAAAACTGGGCGCGCACCCGACAGTCGTGGAAGACGTGTCTGGTGTCAGTTTTGCCGTCTGGGCACCCAATGCCCGCCGGGTTTCGGTGGTGGGCGATTTCAACGGCTGGGACGGCCGTCGCCACATGATGCGTTTTCGGTACGAATGCGGTGTTTGGGAAATGTTCGTGCCGCACGTGACTGCGGGTGACTTGTACAAATACGAAATCCTGACGGCAGACGGTCGTTTGCAGCTGAAAGCCGATCCTTACGCCTTCCGTGCCGAGTTACGTCCCGACACGGCTTCCGTCGTTCATCCGTTGCCAACGGTCGTGCCGGTAAACAGTGAGCGCAAAGCAGCCAACGCACTGGACGCCCCGGTCAGTATTTATGAAGTCCATGCGGGATCGTGGCGGGTCCCGGAAGACGGACGGCGCTGGTATACCTACCGCGAACTGGCGGATCGGTTGATCCCGTATGTCAGACGCCTGGCTTTTACTCACATCGAACTGTTGCCGATCAGTGAATATCCTTACGACGATTCCTGGGGATACCAGCCAACCGGAATTTATGCACCGACTGCCCGGTACGGTACTCCGGAAGATTTCCGTTACTTCGTCGAGACGGCACATGAGAACGGGATCGGTGTCATCCTCGACTGGGTACCGGCCCATTTCCCTGCCGACGCGCACGGCCTCGTCCGTTTCGACGGTACGGCCCTGTACGAATATGAAGACCCGCGTGAAGGCATTCATCAGGACTGGGGCAGCCTGATTTACAACTACAGCCGTACGGAAGTCGGCAATTATCTGATCGGAAATGCGTTGTATTGGATCGAACGTTACGGTGTGGATGGCCTGCGGGTCGATGCTGTCGCTTCCATGCTCTATCGGGATTACAGTCGCGCACCGGGTCAGTGGGTTCCGAACCGGTATGGCGGCCGGGAAAATCTGGAAGCGATTGCGTTTTTGCGGAAAATGAATGAGATCGTGGGACAGGAACGACCGGAAGCGGTCACCATGGCAGAAGAATCGACCAGTTTTCCAGGGGTGTCGCGTCCGCCCTGGGACGGCGGCCTCGGTTTTCATTACAAATGGAATCTGGGCTGGATGCACGATACGCTTTCCTATTTACATGAAGATCCCGTTTATCGCAAATATCACCACGACAAAATGCGGTTCGGCTTGATGTACGCTTTCGGTGAGAATTTCATTTTGCCCCTGTCGCATGACGAAGTCGTCCACTGCAAGGGCTCGTTGATCGGTAAAATGCCTGGAGACGAATGGCAGCGATTCGCCAATTTACGGGCCTGTTACGGATTCATGTGGGGGTATCCCGGCAAAAAACTCCTTTTCATGGGCGGTGAGTTCGCTCAATACCGGGAATGGGATTCCAACAGCAGCCTCGACTGGTCCCTGTTGCAATATCCCCTGCACGCCGGCGTCAAACGACTGATTGGCGATCTGAACACGGTTTACCGGAATTTCCCGGCGCTTTACCGGCTGGACTTCGAGCCCGGAGGGTTTGAGTGGATCATTCATGACGACGTCGACAGTTCGGTATTCACGTTTTTGCGTCGGGACGGGGAGGGAAACTTCGTGATCGTGATCAGCAATTTCACGCCGGTACCGCGCTACGGTTACCGGATGGGGGTGCCTGAACCGGGCTGGTACCGTGAACTGATCAATACCGATGCCGTCATTTACGGGGGCAGCGGTGTCCACAATCAGCAATTGCAGGCACAACCGATCCCCGCCAACGGTATGCTCTGGTCGTTGGAAGTGACTGTTCCGCCGCTGGCGAGTTGTATGCTGATCAGAAAGGAAGAGTGATGGAAAGGGAGACAGGCATTCCGTTGCAAGCCGGCACGCCTTGTCCGCCAGGTGCCCACTGGGATGGTAACGGTGTCAATTTTTCACTGGTGGCCCCAGCCGCCGATTCGGTTGTTCTGTGTCTGTTCGACGAAACCGGCCAGAAAGAACAGTGTCGTCTGCCTTTGCCGACACGTGAAGGTGACGTCTGGTGCGGTTATTTGCCGGGTGCCGCACCGGGGCTGGTTTACGGTTATCGCGTGTCCGGTACCTATGCACCGCAAAACGGTCAGCGGTTCAATGAAAACAAGGTTTTGCTCGATCCATACGCTCGCCGGATAATCGGTCGTTACAGTGGTGAAGATGCGTTTTCCGACCGCTCGAACGCCGATACGGCGCTGATTGCTTTAAAAGGGCAGGTCGTCCACGAACCGTATGACTGGGAAGACGAGATTTCGCCTTCTATTCCCATGGCCGAAATGATCCTCTATGAATTGCACGTCAAGGGATTCACGAAACGGCACCCCGGTGTACCTGAACCGCTTAGGGGAACATACGCTGCATTGGCGGAACCGGTTGTTCTCGATTATCTGGAAGGCCTCGGCATCACTTCGGTCGAGTTACTTCCCGTTTTCGCCATAGCTGATGAAGCGCGGTTGACCCGTACAAACCGGGTCAATTACTGGGGCTATAACACGATCGGTTTTTTCGCGCCTGAAAACCGTTACTGGTCGGGCCGCCCGGGGACAACGCCTGTTTCCGAATTCCGGGATATGGTCAAAGCACTTCACCGTCGGGGAATCGAAGTGATTCTGGACGTCGTCTACAATCATACGGCCGAAGGAGACGAATCCGGGCCGACTTTGAGCTTTAAGGGAATTGATAATGCGATGTATTACCACCTGAAGCCGGACGACGCTTCCCGGTATGAAAACTGGTCGGGTTGCGGTAACAGCCTGAATCTGGGTCATCCTCGCGTTTTGCAACTGGTGACGGATTCATTGCGATACTGGGTAGAAGAGATGCATGTCGACGGTTTTCGTTTTGATCTGGCGCCGACTTTGGCACGTGACCGAATCGATTACTCCATCAATTCGGGGTTTTTCCGGGCGATCTCGGAAGACCCGGTGCTTTCCCGCGTCAAGCTGATTGCAGAACCCTGGGATGTGGGACCGGACGGTTACCAGCTTGGCCGTTTTCCGTTCGGATGGCAGGAGTGGAATGACAAGTATCGCGATACCATGCGATCGTTCTGGTTACATCAGGGACCGTCTCTGGGCGACTTTGCACGACGGTTTGCCGGTTCCAGCGATCTGTTCGCCGTGCGCGAAAGACTGCCGTCGGCCAGTATCAACTATGTGACTTCTCACGACGGTTTCACGCTCATGGATCTGGTCAGTTACAACCACAAGCACAACGAAGCCAACGGAGAGGACAACCGGGACGGCACTACTCACAATCTCAGCTGGAACTGCGGCGAAGAAGGAAAAGCCACTTTACAGGAAGTCGTTTCACGCCGGAACAAATTGCGGCGTGCGCTTTTATCGACGCTTTTGTTTTCTCAGGGCACGCCCATGCTGGTCGCCGGTGACGAGTTTGGCCAGACGCAAAACGGCAACAACAATCCGTATTGTCAGGATAGTACACTGACCTGGCTTGATTGGGAAAAAGCCGACGACCGATTGCAGGATTTCGTGCGACAACTGATCGCACTGCGCAAGCGCTACCCCGCGTTGAGGCAAAACACGTGGTTTTCGGCGGATCAAGCTGCTTTCGACAGTACGGACGCCGTCATCCGGTGGCTGTCTCCGACCGGTGGAGACAAACTGGGCAGTTCCTGGAGCAACAAGCGGATTTTCAGTATGGGTATCCTAATTCGCACAAATGATTCACCCCGTTCTTGCCTTATATTGTTGAATGCCTCGGTGCAATCCATTGTTTTCCGGCTGCCGCCGGGCCGATGGAAGGTTTTGTCCGACAGCAGCGATACGTTTGAACCCGGTACCAATCTCGAGTTTCAGGTTGTGCTTGCCGGACATACGATGATGCTGGCGGTTCCATGACAATATTGGTAAGATGAAAGTAGAGCCTGCCAGGTTCGTGGGCAGACTGTACTGGTTATCTGTTGGTGGGTCGTTTAACCTGAACGGGAGCAAACATGTCAATTCAGACCATTCGTACCACCCCCTTTGAAGACCAGAATCCCGGTACCTCCGGCTTGCGGAAAAGAGTGTCCGTTTTTCAGGAACCTCATTATCTGGAAAATTTTGTCCAGTCCATTTTCGACACGGTTAAAGGTTATCAGGGAAAGACGCTGGTTCTGGGCGGTGACGGCCGTTATTTCAACCGTGTGGCCATTCAAGTCATTCTCAAAATGGCCGCTGCCAACGGATTCGGCAAAGTCATGGTGGGGCAATACGGGATTTTGTCCACACCGGCTGTCAGTTGTATTATCCGGAAGTACAAAACGTTCGGCGGGATCATTCTGTCCGCCAGTCACAATCCTGGCGGTCCCGACGGTGACTTCGGTATCAAATACAACATCGGCAACGGTGGCCCCGCTCCCGAAAAAGTGACCGATGCCATTTACGCCCGCTCAAAAGTCATCCGGGAATACGCCATATCGGATGCACCGGACGTCGATTTGAGCCGGATTCGATCGACGACGCTGGAAAACATGCAGATCGAAGTCATCAATTCGGTGACCGATTACGCCGAATTGATGGAATCGCTTTTCGATTTCGACGCTATCCGGCGACTGTTTTCCGACGGGTTCACACTCCGGTTCGACGCGATGCACGCCGTGTGCGGCCCCTACGCCACAACGATCATGGAAAAAATGTTGGGCGCCCCGGCCGGTACCGTCGTCAACAATATCCCTCTGGAAGATTTCGGCGGTCACCATCCGGATCCAAACCCTGCCAATGCTAAAGAACTGATGGCTTTCATGAACGGCCCGGATGCGGCGGACATGGGCGCGGCGACCGACGGTGACGGTGACCGTAACATGGTCGTCGGGCGTCATCTCGCGGTGTTGCCGTCCGACAGTCTGGCCATTTTGGCGGCCAACGCCAGGTTGATTCCGGGTTATGCGAAAGGAATCGTTGGAGTCGCCCGGTCGATGCCGACGTCGACGGCGGCAGACAAGGTCGCTGAAGCGCTCGAAGTCGCGTGTTATGAAACGCCGACCGGCTGGAAATTTTTCGGTGATTTATTAGACGACAACAAAATCACGTTGTGCGGCGAGGAAAGTTACGGGACCAGTTCGAATCATATCCGGGAAAAGGACGGTATCTGGGCTATCCTTTTCTGGCTCAATCTTTTGGCGGTCACCGGAAAATCCATTGAAGAAACCGTACACGAACATTGGAAACGATACGGTCGAAACTATTATTCACGGCACGATTACGTCAATATCGACAGCCGGCGGGCGCACGATCTGATGGAACATCTGAGGTCGCAATTGGCGACGTTGTCCGGTAAACGCTACGGAAACTGGGTGATCGACAAGGCGGACGAATTTGCCTACACCGATCCGGTTGACGGATCGGTTTCCGAAAGGCAAGGCATCCGTCTCTTCTTCACCGACGGCTCCCGCATTATCTTTAGATTGTCCGGAACCGGTACCGTTGGAGCGACCTTGCGTGTTTATTTCGACCGTTACGAAAGAACATTGCTGGATATGGAGATGCAAACGGCACTGGGCGAACTGATCGACATCGCCGGAAAAGTGGCCGACATCACTTCGTTTACGGGCTTGACGGAGCCGACCGTGGTGACGTGACTGTGTTCATGCGCCATGGAACTTTTTGTTACTTGGCGGAAACGGTTTGCCAGTAAAAAGGAAGAGCAACGGTTTTTTCAGAAAAGAGATAAACTGATTTAACATACAGTCATGAATGTATGTTAAATTGATAAAAGCAGGAGCGGTTTGACACTATAAAAATAATCAGCTCTGGGGGAGCAGAATGAAATTTGTCGAGGACAAGATGCTGGTGGCAAGCCAGCTGCCCAAGCGTACCATTGCCCTGGTTCTGGCCGGAGGCCGTGGAACACGACTTCATCAGTTAACGGACCACCGGGCAAAACCGGCCGTCTACTTCGGCGGTAAATTCAGGATCATCGATTTTGCTCTTTCCAACTGTATCAATTCCGGTATTCGCCGTGTCGGTGTCATCACGCAATATCGTCCTCATTCACTGATCCGGCATTTGCAACGCGGCTGGAGTTTTTTGCGTGGTGAACAGAATGAATTCATTGATCTGATGCCGGCAGGACAACAAATGGAAGAGGGTCTCTGGTATCGGGGTACGGCCGATGCCGTGGCGCAGAACAATGGTATTTTGCGTTCCTACGAACCCGAGTACATCCTGATTTTGGCTGGAGACCACATTTACAAGATGGATTACTCGATGCTGCTTTTAGATCACGTCGAAAGCAAATCGCAGTGTACTGTCGCCTGTATCGAAGTGCCCCGTATGGATGCCACGGCTTTCGGCGTCATGGACGTGGACGAAAACCGGAAAATCACCCGTTTTCTTGAAAAACCGGCCGATCCGCCGGGCATTCCCGGCAATTCGGAAAAAGCGCTGGCCAGTATGGGCATTTATGTTTTCAATGCAAACTACCTGTACTGTCTTCTCGACGAGGATTGCGGGGACAGCTCGTCTTCTCATGATTTCGGCAAAGACATCATTCCCAAAGTCGTCGGTCAAGGAAATGCGATGGCGCATTACTTCAGCATGTCGTGTGTTCCTCCTGCCCAGTTTGTTCCTCCTTATTGGCGCGATGTGGGAACAGTCGATTCCTTCTGGTCGGCCAATCTGGACTTGACGTCCAACATGCCACAACTGAACATTTATGACGAGGACTGGCCGATCTGGACATATCAGGAACAGGAGCCCCCTGCCAAATTCGTTCCCGATCCCCACGGTATGGACGGGGTGATTTCCAATACGATGGTATCCGGCGGTTGCATTATTTGCGGTTCGAAAATTTCCAACACCATTCTGTTTTCCAAAGTGCGTGTCCACGCTTTTTGCAATCTCGATCAGGTTGTCGTGTTGCCAGACTGTGAAATCGGACAGGGATCCCGTCTGAAAAAAGTAGTGATTGACAGAGGGTGCCGTATTCCTGAAGGCACGATTATCGGTGAAGACCCCGAACTGGATGCGCAGCGTTTTTACCGCAGTCCCGAGGGGGTCGTTCTGGTCACTCAGGAAATGTTTGCGAGACTGTACAATTTTGAACACATACCAAAGGTTGAATAAGTGAGTGAAAATGCGCTTCCTGTTCGGGTACTGCACGTCTGTTCCGAAATTTTTCCGTTGCTGAAAACGGGAGGCCTGGCCGATGTGACGGCGGCCTTGCCGCCCGAACTGAACAAGGAAGGATGTGACGTCAGAATGCTGGTTCCCGGTTTTCCGGCGTTTAAAAACGGCCTTCCCGATGCTCAGAAGGTAATTGAACTGCCGCCCCAATTTGGTGCCCGATCCGTCAGGCTGATGTATGGCCTCTTGCCGGATTCCGGTATTCCTGTTTACTACATAGATTGCCCGGACTTATACGATCGCCCGGGCAATCCATACAACGACGCCGACGGTCAGCCATACCCCGATAACCATCTCCGGTTTGCGCTTTTGGGCTGGTGCGCAGCCCGTCTTGCGGAAGGGTTCGATTATTTCTGGAAACCTGAAATCGTTCACGGTCACGACTGGCACGCCGGTCTGGCATTCGCTTACGTCAAGGCGATGGAGTGGTACCGTCAGCAAAGAACAGTTGCCACGGTTTTTACCGTCCACAACATGGCTTATCAGGGCAATTTCCCGGCTTATACGTTTAGCGAACTGGATTTGCCTTTTTCCATGCTGAATCCGGACGGCATCGAGTTCTACGGGCAAGTGTCGTTCCTGAAATCCGGTCTGTACTATGCAGACAAAATTACCACGGTCAGTCCGACTTACGCCCGGGAAATTCAAGGAGGTGAACAGGCCTGTGGGCTGGGGGGCGTCGTGTCCGCGCGGTCCGGCGATCTGGTCGGTATTCTGAACGGGGTGGATACCGCTCTGTGGAACCCGAAAACGGACCACCTTATTGCAGAGCCTTATCACGACCGTTCACTGACGGGGAAAAAAACGTGTCGTCTGGCGCTTCAACGGGAGATGGGGCTGAAAGAGCAGACGGACAAACCGATTTTTTGCGTCGTCAGCCGTTTTGCTGCCCAGAAAGGGTTGCATCTGGTCGTTGAAGCATTGCCGGCCATAGTCGAGCGGGGTGGGCAGGCGGTCATCATGGGCAATGGCGAACACGACCTCGAACGGGCTTTTCTGGACGTCGCACGCCGCTTTCCGGAACAGGTGGCCGTCCGGATCGGTTACGAAGAAGCACGGGCGCACCGGCTCTTTGCCGGAGGCGACGTAATTTTGGTTCCCTCCCGTTACGAACCTTGCGGTCTGGTGCAGATGTACGGTTCGCTTTATGGAACGTTGCCGTTAGTGCATCGGGTCGGCGGATTGGCCGATACGGTGACCGACAGTTCACTGGAAAATCTGGCGGAGAACCGGGCGACGGGTTTTACGTTCGGGCCTTTCGATCAGCCGTCTTTCGATTCAGCAGTGCAAAGAGCGTTTGCGCTTTACAAAAAGTCACCGGACTGGAAAAAAGTCCAGCGAACAGGCATGCGTTTGTCGTTTGACTGGCGTCGTTCGGCCAGACGTTACAGTGAGTTGTATCGGTCGATCCGGATTATTCCGTGATCTTCCGAAAATAGGCGGGTTTGTTTTTTCTTTCGAGCGAAGCCGTTTTTTCATTCGCTTGCCAAAAAGCGTCGCGAGCGGTTATATTCCTGTTAACCGGAACGGTACCGGCATTGCCTTTCTTTCCGCTTACAAGGCTGATTTTGTTGCCGTTTTTCAAAACAGCGAACCGGAGTGGAAAATTCTGTCCCCCTTTTGGAGAACATTGATGAATACGGAAAAACCGAAACAGGAAGGCTATCTGGCCAGCGATGTGGAAGCGCTGAAGCGTTCCATATCCAACAATTTGCGGTACCGTTCGGGCAAAATTCCGTTGACGGCGACTCGGGGGGACTGGCTGTTGGCCGCCGAACTGGCCGTTCGCAACCGGCTGGTCGAACGCTGGCTCAAATCGAATACCGCGTATTACGAGCAAAACAGCAAAGTCGTTTATTATCTTTCGATGGAATTTTTGATCGGGCGAACTTTTCAGAACGCGCTGGAATCGCTTGACATTACCGAAGACATGCGCGAAGCCCTGCGCGATCTGGCCGTCGATATGGAAGAAGTCATCAATTACGAACCCGATGCCGCGCTGGGTAACGGCGGTCTGGGACGTCTGGCGGCCTGTTTTCTGGATTCAATGGCAACGTTGAACATCGCCAATATCGGTTATGGGATTCGTTACGAGTACGGCATGTTCAAGCAGGAAATTGTGGACGGCTATCAGGTCGAAACCCCGGACTACTGGTTGTTGACCCGTGGCAATCCCTGGGAATTCCCGCGGCCGGAGCTACAATATCACGTCCGTTATGGCGGTCACATCGACCAGTCGGGTGGCCGGGCACGCTGGGTGGATACGCACAGCGTACTGGCGATGGCGTACGACACCATCATCCCCGGCTATGGTACGGAGTGCGCGACGACCCTTCGGTTGTGGTCGGCCAAAGCGACCTCCGAAATCAATCTTTCCGCTTTCAACAAAGGCAATTACGCCGGTGCGGTGGAATCGAAAAACATGTCGGAGAACGTCACCCGGGTGTTGTACCCGGACGATTCGACGCCGCTGGGACGTGAGTTGCGGTTGATGCAGGAGTACTTTTTCGTTTCGGCCAGCCTTCAGGATCTGATCCGGCGTCATCAGTTGAATCACGCCAGTTTCGACGACCTGGCCGACCAGATCGCCATCCATTTGAACGATACCCATCCCGTTCTGGCGGTACCTGAATTGATCCGGTTGCTGGTGGATGTGCAGGGCGTGCCCTGGAAGCAGGCGTGGTCGTTGGCGCAACGGATTTTTTCTTACACCAACCATACCCTGATGAGCGAGGCCCTGGAGACTTGGCCGGTCGATTTGATGGGCCGGGTGTTGCCGCGTCATCTGATGATCATTTTCGATATCAACAATGAGTTTTTGACGATGGTCGCGCAAAAGCACGGCAGCGATAACGAGTTGATGCGACGCATTTCGCTGATCGACGAAACGGGTGAACGACGGGTCAGAATGGCTTATCTGGCCGTTGTGGCCAGCCACAAGATCAACGGTGTTTCGGCGCTTCACTCCGAATTGATGAAAAAGTCGATTTTCGCGGATTTCGCTCAATTGTTTCCGGAACGGTTCACCAACGTGACCAACGGTATTACGCCGCGCCGGTGGCTTTCACAAGCCAACCCGCTGTTGTCGGAACTGATCGACGACCGTATCGGCCCGAACTGGCGGTTGCATTTCGAAGAAATGGCACGGTTGAAGCCGTATGCCGGCGATCCCGCTTTTCTGGGCAGCTTCAGGGCCATCAAGCGGCAGAACAAGCAACGGCTCGCCCGCTGGGTCAGGAACAATCTGGGCGTTACGTTGAATCCGGATTCGATTTTCGACGTCCAGATCAAACGCATCCACGAGTACAAACGGCAATTGTTGAATGTATTGCACGTCATCACACGCTACAACCAAATCAAGGCCAATCCCGAAGTCAACTGGG
>DBGFLV010000192.1:0-6660 GCA_048528425.1 Oxalobacter sp.
CGACCAGAAAACCTTTTTTCATGGGAAACTTCAGTCGGGACAGTTTACGTCCCGATCCGTGATCAACGTTTAAAAACCGTCGTAATGATGTGACGGAGGTGATGCAACTTGCGGTTGAACAGATGGTCGGCTCCGGTTACGACAACGACCGATAAATCCTGTGGACGCGCCCAGTCCAAAACGTCAGTCAGCGGGACGACCTCATCGAGTTCGCCGTGAATTAAAAGGGTGTTTTCGGGAACCTGATCAACCGCCCACTTTCCTGCGGTAGTACTGACGAAAACCATCCGGCACGGCGGATCGCCCCGGGAAGCCATTTCTTGCTGTAAACGCGACTGAACGTAAGTACCGAAAGAAAAGCCGCCCAATACGACCGGCAATCCGGGATATTCGTCCTGCATACGGTTTAGCAACACGGCCATGTCATCGGTTTCACCGTTGCCGAAATCATGCGTTCCTTCGGAACGGCCTACTCCGCGGAAATTCATCCGAACCGTAACATACCCCAGACCGACAAAAGAACGTGCCATCATCTGAACCACTTTATTGTCCATCGAGCCGCCGTAAAGTGGGTGAGGGTGAGCCAGTACGGCGAGTCCGACCGGTTTAGCTTTCGGCAAATCCAGCGCACATTCCAGTCTTCCGGCCTTCCCCGGTATAAAAAACAGTCTGGTTTCCGCATTCATCGCGTTACCCCTCCAACGGTCCCGGTAATGATGTCCCCGGCACTCTCTTTTTGAACACCTTTTCCATCTTATTAATTCGCACGAATCCTGTAAACAGGACAAGTGCCTAAAAAGCAGAAAAAACGCTTCCGACAAACAGACAGATCTCTTGCTAGAAGCCTGCCGAAAACGACAGACTTAAAAACTACCGGCTTGCATCGATCATCCAGTCCACTATTTCTGCAATCATCTCATCGCTGGCTTGCGCCATCGCTCTGGCACCTCCCGGCGCGTCGGCTGACCGGGAAGCGACGTCTTTTTGAAAAGTCTTCCGGGCGACCAGATCACGTCCTTTAAACAGAGAAGCCCTGAGCGCGATACGACTGGCATTCGCCTCCGGACTGGCAAAATGTTGGCTGAAATCCTCCAGATAAATCCGCAAAATCCAGGCCGGTGAAGCTGTCCGGGCACCGGTTACCGAACTACCGGCAGAAGCCAGATAGGCATCCAGTCTGTTTTCAAACAGTCGTGAAGGCGACGTGTTCCAGCTGCTTTCGGTATAAAACCGGACTTGCTGATCATTGACGTAATCAAGCCGGTAAATCATCAGGTTTTCATTCATCCATTCCGGTGCGGACACTTTGGTATTGATGATCGGCATGTCTTCCGGCAACTGAACAGTGTTTTCCCTTTTCAAGGGCCCCAAATCATACAGCACGGCCGGAGGCCGTCTGTCTCCCAGGGCACAGGCAGTCAACAGAGCAACCGTCATTATCGCGGTAAAGATGAATCGAATCGGTTTTATCATGACGAGTTCCTTTAAAAGCCACTTTCCTTATTGTCCATTGGGATTGAATCCCGGTTCTCCCGGACCTGGAGCCGGGCCCTGCGCACCGAACAACAGTCCGGAAGGCCTTTGTTTATATCGTTCCAATAGCTTGTTCAGATTGTAAAGCGTCGTCTTGGCGTCTTCAGCCAGTGTTTCAAGCTGGGGCAAGGCGTCACTGTTCATGTCGTCCGCTATGAAAGCGTTGGCTTTCTGGCTTAACGTTTTCAAATCCCGAGACAATTCAGTAATAGATTGAATCATTTCCTGTGCATCGGCATTCGTCTGTGGCAAATGCTGCAAAGTCGGTTCCAGCTGACGGGGAATTCTCTCCCAACTTTCAGCGGCACGGCTGATATTTTTGAAGGCGTCAACCATAGTCTCGCGATTTTTGTCGTTAAATAACGTGGTCAGCTGTGTCGACAGGCTTTGCACTTGTTTCAAAATGTCGAGACCGCGTAATTGCAACTCGCTCAACAAACCTGGTCTCATCTGAATCTCCGCAGGGTGTGCGGCCGATGTTTCCAGTTTCTCCCGGTTTGTTCCATCATCGTTCAGTTCAATGGAAGCGATACCGGTTACGCCCTGATAACTGAGTGTGGCGAAGGTCGATTTCGTCATCGGCGTATCTTCCTTGACTTCGAAATAGACAAGAATTTCGCCGGGAACGTCGGGATTAAAACCGATATGCGTGACCCGTCCAACGTCCAGTCCCCTAAAACGAACGGTCGCCTGAGGATTTAACCCGGGAATCGACTGCGTAGTCGCAATCATGTAAGGAACACGAACTGTCCGATCCATGTTGAGAAACCAGACAACGAACAAGGCTGCCGCAACCAGACAAACTGTAAACAAACCGGCTATAAACGCATGAGATTTATTTTCCATCAGACCCTCTCAACACTTTGGCGGCATCAAAATGAGGCAAGCCCATCAACACCTTTCTGCCTCTTTTTCCCAAAAAGAAATCTTTAATAAACGGATGGTTGACTTTTAGCACTTCTTCCGGTGAACCGCTGGCCACCACCTTTTTGTCCGCCAGTACCACTATCTGAGTCGACACATCCAAAACGGTGTCCAGATCATGCGAAACCATCACTACAGTCAAATGCAATTCATCGTGCAATCCCTGGATGAGATCGACAAAACTGTCCGACAAGGCCGGATCAAGACCCGCTGTCGGTTCGTCCAGAAACAACAGATCAGGTTCAAGCGAGAGGGCACGCGCCAAAGCCACTCTTTTGATCATACCGCCGGACAAGTCCGAAGGCATTTTCAACGCATCGTCCGGCGTCAGACCGGCCATTTGGAGTTTCAGCAAAACGGCCTGGGTAATCAGCGTTTCCGGTAATCCATGCAACTCACGCATGGGAAGCGCCACATTGTCGAAAACCGACAGCGCGGAAAAAAGCGCTCCCTGTTGAAACAGAACCCCCCAATGATCGTCGAGTTTTCTCATCGTCGCCGTATCGGCTTTTTCAATGTCGACACCCAACACATGGATCGTTCCCCGCGTCGGTTTTTGCAAACCGAGAATCTCGCGTAAAAGGGTCGTTTTTCCTGAGCCGGATCCGCCCACAATGGAAACGATTTCGCCTTTTTTGACGGTCAAATCCAGATCTTGATGGACGACATGGTTGCCAAACTGTGTCCACACTCCCCGGACTTCGATTGCATTTGTGCCGTTTGATTCCATCAGAATCCCACTCCCTGCAAAACGACCGCAAAAATGGCGTCGGCTAAAATCACGATCGTAATCGACGTCACGACTGAATTAGTCGTACCTTGCCCCAGACTTTCTGTGTTCGGTTCGATCTTCATGCCGTAGTAACAAGCGATCAGGGCAATCAAGATACCGAACACCACGCCTTTGCCGGTTCCGATCCAGAAATTGGCAATCGGTACTGCTTTCGGCAAGGCCGACAGAAAATAGGGAATGGACAAACCGATTTCAAAACTGCCGGCCAGCATACCTCCCAGAAGGGCAATCATATCCGTCCATACAATCAACAGGGGCATGACAATAGCCAAAGCGATGACTTTCGGCATGATCAGGCGAAATCCGTGAGACAGCCCCATGACCTGCATCGCGCTCAGCTCCTCTGTGACACGCATGACTCCCAACTGGGCCGTTATGGCCGATCCGGATCGCCCTGCCACTAAAATGGCCGCCAATAACGGACCCAGCTCACGCACCACGCTCATGCCCAGCAGATTGACCAGAAAAACGTCTCCCCCGAACATATGAAGCTGTTGAGCCGACAAATACGACAAAACAATGCCGATCAAAAAGCCGACGAGTGCGGTAATGCTTAACGCCTGCGCCCCGGAATGGTAGATGTTGGCGGAAATTTCCGTCCAGGGTCCGCGTCGAGGCGCTTTGGCAAAACGCACAAGGTCGATAACCAGTTGCCCCACCAGCCTGACGACACCGAAGAAATGGTCTGCAACCAGATGCGGAAACTTTCTTATCCGCTCGCCGAAATGCCATTTCGTCGTCTTGTCTTCAGGCAGTGCCAGTGGACCGGCGTCTTGAAGACGCTCGAAAAGCTTGGCCTGCTCGGAGGTGATCTCCAGATGCCGAGGTCTGGTTTGATTCCAATTGTCCCACAGGAACTGCGCTCCGATATAGTCCAGTTCGCTAATTTGCGTCAGGTCCCAAGTGATCCCATTAATATCGGAAACGGCGTGCAAACTTGAACGGAGCCGGCTGATGACACCGGAAGCGGCGAGTGCTTCGACACGCCAGCAACCTCCCGCTACGACACGCGTAGTGTCACTGACGTCAAGGCTTGGGGTCTTTTCCTGTTCGATTGGCATGCTTAGCTGTTTTCTGTCGAGTAAGGATCATTTCATTGGCGAAGTAAATCGGTCTGTTTCAGATAAATTGAACCGTTTTAAAAAATGGAACGAATAGATACTATTATAGAATGCGCCTTTTTTAACACAGTCACTTTTTAACACTATACCCGCTGTCGATACTGCATGAAAGCAACCTTGTCCGTCGAAAGGATCGTTTCGAAAATCAACCCGGAGAAACACGGGATCAACGTTGAAATCGTTCCCCGCACCGGCTCGACCAATCTGGACTTGCTGGCCAAAGTCCCGTCTTTAACCACACCAACGCTACTTTTGGCTATCGAACAGACGGGAGGAAGAGGCCGTAACGGACATACCTGGTACGCTTCTCCCGGCTCTTCGCTTACTTTTTCCCTGGCTTGGAAATTTTCCAGACCGGCTTACGAGATTGCCGGAATTCCGCTGGTCAGCGGGATAGCCATCGCCACCACCTTGCGGCAATACGATGTTCCGGTTTTGTTAAAATGGCCGAACGATATTCTTAAAGAGCATAAAAAGCTGGCAGGAATACTGGTTGAGTTACCTCACAAGGCATTCAAAAACTGGGCCGTTATCGGAGTGGGGATCAATCTGATACTGCCCAGAGAACTGGAAGACCGGATCAGTCAGCCCGCAGCAGACATGCCGTGGCTTGCTCAAATGGATCATAATCTACTGATGGCGAAAATCATTGAACAATTGTCGGAACATTTGTCGATACTGGATCAGTCGGGTTTCGATTCATTTGTTCCGCGCTGGAATACGCTACACGCTTTTCAGGGACAAGACGTTGTCATCGTGCAAAGCGACAGGATACATTGGCAAGGCAAGGTGACCGGAATTGACCGACTGGGTCGTCTTTTGCTCGAAACGGGACAGGGGCAGGTCGCCGTCACGGCCGGCGACGTCTCTTTAAGGTTGAAAAAGGAATAACACCGTCATGTTATTGATCGACGCCGGAAATACTTTCATCAAATGGGCACGTCCTTATCCCGATCAGCCGGTTCGTCCGGAATCCGTTGTCTGGAAAAACTACGGTACTGTCCGTCATCACGAAATAGCCGCTCTCAAATCGGCTTGGCAAGCGCTTCACCAGGAAAACCCCCTTCAAAAAGCGCTCATTTCCAATGTAGCCGGCCAGAATCTGGGCAATACACTGTTCTTTGCGCTGAAAAAACTGGAACCGGCCGTCCCTGAAATCGAGTGGTTTTACTCGGTGCCTTCCCTGGGCGGAGTCAAAAACACGTATCAGGATTACCGGAAACTGGGAAGCGACCGGTTTGCTTCGCTTGTCGGTGCGCGAACGCTTTTCCCGAACACACCGTTAATTGTCGTGACAGCCGGAACGGCCACGACAATTGATTCGTTATCGCCGGACGGTACTTTTTTGGGAGGCATGATATTGCCGGGCCTGAAACTGATGGCGGAATCGTTGGCACAAAACACAGCCCAGTTACCTGAAGTCAGCCAGCTCGTGCAAGGCACAAGCTGCTTTGCCACTCATACGGGAGGCGCTATTTTAAGCGGTTGTATCAATGCCCAGGCAGGCGCGATCGAAAGAGCGTTTCGGACCCATCGCCAACATTACTCCGACGTCCGGTGCCTTTTGTCGGGAGGGGCCGCGAAATACCTGGCTCCTCACCTTTCACTCCCTTGTACAATCATAGATAATCTCGTTTTAATCGGCCTACACAAGTCGTCTTCTGTTTCATCGGATCACTGAATTTATGTTGAAAATCGCTTTCTGGACGCTCTTTGCCGTCAACATTGCCGTTTTCGCCTCGACACTGAGTAACACGGACGAAGCGAAACAAGCAGACGTGTCACAGATTACTTCTCCCTTCGAACCCGACAGAATTCGTCTTCTGCCTCCGCCCGCTCCTGCCGTGTCCGCCGGAAGTGGCGTCAGAGGAGAAACCGGTGTCCGTCCGTCTGAAGGCTGCGTTGAAACCGGAAAGTTCGACGGTCAAACCGCCGCTCTTTTCGAGCAAAGTATTCGTTCCTTTATTCCTTCCGGCCAGTCAGACCGCCTTACTTCACAAACCGCGTCCAGCTACATGGTTTACCTGCCGCCCTCAAAAGATCAAAAAACGGCAGAGAAAAGAATCGCCGAACTCAAGGCGAAAGGCATTACTCAATTTTTTCTTATTCCGGACGGAACCAAGTTCAAACGCGCCATTTCGCTAGGCATTTTCAAGACGCCGGCCAAAGCCCAAACGCTGGTTGCCGAACTGGAAAAACAGGGCATTCACGACGCAGAAATCATCGGCAGAGGAAAAACGACCGAATCGTTCGTTTTCCGGTTCACCCAATTGAACCGCCGTCAGCTCG
>DBGFLV010000193.1:0-1656 GCA_048528425.1 Oxalobacter sp.
CGTCAAACTGCTTTGGAATACTTTGGACGGGATTATGAATTTCCCAATACTGTTCCGGGATTACCTGGGAAACTCTCGGATGTGAAAGGCCTAGAAATAGGCTTCTTCCGGACGAACGACGGTCTGTCACTGGCGTACTGGAAAGCCGGTCGGGGCATGCCTCTTGTTTTCATTCCGGGATGGTCGTCCAACGGTGCCGAATACATCAATCTCATTCATCTTCTCAAAGAAGATTATGAAGTGTACGTCCTTGACCAACGGAATCACGGTCTCTCGGACAAAGTGACGTTCGGCAACCGGATTTCACGCTTGTCGGCTGATGTGAATGATTTTTTCAATGGGCTTGGACTGGATAAAGCTTTTGTGTGCGGCTGGTCGATGGGATGTTCCGTCATTTGGAGTTATCTTGATTTGTACGGGATTGATAAAATCGAGAAGCTTGTCTTTATTGATGAACCTCCCTCGATTTACTGTCACCGCGACTGGAATGAGGAAGAAAGGGTGAAAGCGGGAGCATTTACCACCTCTGCTGAAGCGATGATTTCCATGTATTACCGGAAAGGACCTTCAAACCGTCTGGTGGTCAATACGGATGTCTTTGATTTTTACACTGTAAAAGGTGCGCCTGCCTTTGAGAACTCGCATCTGTTCGCTGAAAAATGTGTTCCGCCGGATGAGGTGGCTCTGGAGCGTGTCCTCTTTGATCACATCCTTAACGACTGGAGAGACGTTCTTTCTGAAAAAATCACGCGGCCGACATTGGTCGTTTCCGGTGAACACAGTAACTGGGTGGAAAGTCAGCGCTGGATAGCCGAAACCGTGCCGGGTGGCCGGGCCATTATTTATGGCAAAAATGAGCACGGGGATCATTTCCTGCATCTTAAAGAGCCACGGAAATTTGCAGCGCAGTTAAAAGCCTTTCTTGGCGATGGCTCTTGCTGATGGGGAAAGGAACGGAAAAAGTGCCCTCTGCCGGAGCGCTTTTTTATCCGTTCAGCGCCCTGATACAGGGTAACAGGGTGACCGAAGGTGGCTGGACGGTACTGGATCTGCCATAGATCGGGCTGGAGTATGAGGCGTTGATCGTGTAGCCGTAAACGGTACCGGTGTATCTGGTGCCGCCGTCCGTAGCGTCTCCTGAGCTGGGTGCCACTGTAATTCCACGGAAAGCGCCCGAGGCGTACTCAGTGTGATAGAACGGTACACAGGTGCCGAAGTTGCCTGTCACATTCGGCAGTCCCGCTTCTTTGACTGTTCCCGGTGTCGTACTGCCTTCAGCGAAACGTCCCATCAGGTTGGGCAGATTGAACGTGGTCGAGCCATCGCCTTCTCCGAACGTCGTCCCGATCGCGGCATAAAGTTCCGGATAGACTGTTCTTTCCACGGCCGATCCGTCCGCTTTCAGGTACCCTTCCGGCGGTTCAGCCATGGCGAAATAATGAACACTTCCTACCGGTACTCTTTGCTTCATTTGTTCCTGCAACTGCTGCAATGCGTTTTGATCGGCTTTGCCGGACAGGACAGTTTTCATGCCGGAGAGTGTTTCGTTCCATTCTGAGAGATCAATGCCCAGCGCCAGTCTGGCGGCCTCCTTGTCAGTACTGTCTTCTCCCAGCAGCTCGTTCAAGTAGTCTCTTAATTTTCCCAGTGCGTTCT
>DBGFLV010000194.1:0-11266 GCA_048528425.1 Oxalobacter sp.
GCTTGGCGATTCCCCTGCTGAATTTCAGTGCACGATATTATAACCGAGCATTGAAAAAAACGGCATCCCTGTCCGCGTTATTCACGGAAATAATGGGATAAATGACGCCCTATGCCCACAATACGTCGAATTTCCG
Source organism: Oxalobacter sp. (assembly GCA_048528425.1). Taxonomy (GTDB): domain Bacteria; phylum Pseudomonadota; class Gammaproteobacteria; order Burkholderiales; family Burkholderiaceae_D; genus Oxalobacter. The sequence goes on from DBGFLV010000194.1 coordinate 137, forward strand.
TGGCGGAAATGACATACGCGACATCAGAAATGTCACATGGACGATTAAACATTATAGTCCAAACAGCAGAAAGCCTGCCAGTGTACACGGCAGGCTTTCTTCAACAAAGACGAATTTTATTCTTTGCTGTCGGCTTCTGCAGCAGGAGCGGCATCAGCGGATGAGGCTTCTTCAGCCGGTTCTGCTGCTTCGCTGGCGACGGTTGCGGTGACGATCGGCTGGGATCCGTCATGCGACGTGGCGGCTACGCCTTCGGGCAACTTCAGATCGGACAAATGGATGGCCTGGCCAACGTCCAGATTGGCAAGATCGACTTCGATAAAGGAAGGCAGATTGCCTGGCAAACAGGAGATTTCCAGTTCAGTAACGGCATGATGGACGACACCGCTCTTGGCAGCCGGAGAAGCTTCTTCATTGAGGAAGTGGAGAGGGACCTTGACGGTGATTTTCTGGTTGGGATCGACGCGCTGGAAGTCAACGTGCAAAACCAGCGGTTTGTAGGCGTGAACCTGAAAATCGCGCAGCAACACCTTTTCTTCCTTGCCATCGATATCAAGATCGAGAATGGAGGAATGGAAGGCTTCTCTTTTCAGTGCGTAAAAAAGGGCGTTGTGATCCAGTTTGATATTGACGGGTTTGCTGTTACCGCCGTAAACGATACCCGGTGCCATACCGGCAGCGCGCAGGCGGCGGCTCGCTCCGGACCCTATCTCTGCTCGTGTGTATGCAATGACTTTCATATAAAACTCCAGTAAAAACGAGGCTTGACACCTCTTGTTGAAATAAAGCCTCCGCGACCAGAGGCTCAGTTGAATCGGTTAGTGAAAAAGGATCAGATGGCGTCCCCTTCGGTAAACAGCGACATGACCGAATCGCCTGTACTGATGCGTTTTACGGTTTCGGCCAGCAATTCAGCGCAAGAGAGTTGACGAATCTTCTTGCATTCCCGGGCTGCATCGGACAAGGGAATGGTATCGGTCACAACCAGTTCATCCAGTGACGAAGCCGTAATCCGCTTGACGGCAGGCCCCGACAACACCGGGTGCGTGCAATAACCCACCACCATCTTGGCACCGCGCTCTTTCAACACTTCGGCTGCCTGCGTCAGCGTTCCAGCGGTGTCGACCATGTCATCCATGATCACGCAGTTTCTGCCGTCGACACTGCCGATGATGTTCATGACTTCGGATTCGTTCGGCCGGGGACGGCGCTTGTCGATGATCGACAGCTCACACCCCAAACGTTTAGCCAGGGCACGGGCACGGACGACCCCGCCGATGTCAGGAGAGACGACGAGCAAATCCTTGTAGTTTTTCTTCTGAAGGTCTTTCAGCAAGACGGGAGAAGCGTAAACATTGTCGACAGGGATGTCGAAAAAGCCCTGAATCTGGTCGGCATGGACGTCCATGATCAAAACCCGGCTGACCCCGATGCCTTCAAGGATGTTGGCAATCACTCTGGCAGAGATGGCGACCCGGGTGGAACGGGGCCGGCGATCTTGCCGGGCGTAACCGAAATAAGGAATGCAGGCGGTAATACGTTCAGCGGAAGCGCGTTTTAAGGCGTCGACCATCAGGATGATTTCCATCAGATTGTCATTGGTGGGAGCGCAAGTAGACTGAATGACGAAGACGTCTTTGCCGCGAACGTTTTCATTGATTTCGACGGTAGTTTCGCCGTCGGAGAACTTGGAGACGAAAGCTTTGCCGAGAGGGATGCCGAGTTTGCTGGCGACCTTGGCGGCGAGAGCCGGATTGGCGTTGCCGGTGAAAATCATTAAGTTACTGTCGGACATGAATTTCCTGCGACGATCTCGTTACTGGGTTAAAAGTCACAAAACGTTGAACGAATCCGTTGTGTCACTGCCGACAAAATGAGAGTAGCACGCCTGACGGCGGGCGTTGCGTTAGAAGGTGGCAGGGGAAGAAGGATTCGAACCTTCGCATGCAGGAATCAAAATCCTGTGCCTTAACCAGCTTGGCGATTCCCCTGCTGAATTTCAGTGCACGATATTATAACCGAGCATTGAAAAAAACGGCATCATTCGTTCCCGTTATCGGCCAAATAATTGAACGGATGACGTTTTAACCCTCGGACAATCCGAAATGTCCAGTGACGCGAAAGGGACGATCCTACTTCTCTCGCTTCAGTTTCATTTTCAAACCGGGCAAAGACACAACTGCCCGAACCGGTCATTCCGGCTTTTCCATATCGTTCCAGTTCGTTTATGGCCTCTCCGATTTCAGGAAAAAGTTGACTGGCCACAGGCTGCAAATCGTTTTTTCCAAAGTGCGCCATACGTCTAAAACAGTCGGAAAAGCTTGCAATTCTGATTGGTTCCGTATTTCTTGTCAATGCTTTCGAGCGAAATATGGCCTCCGTCGACACGGACACGGCGGGAACAATCACGACAAACCAGCCATCGGGGGTGATGATGGGAGTGAGTTTTTCACCAATTCCTTCAGCGTAAGCGTTCTGTCCCAGCAAAAAGAAAGGAACGTCCGCTCCTAATTTCACCCCCAAGGCCATCAGTTCTTCTGTCGTGAAGCCGCCTTCCCAGAGGTAGTTTAAGGCCATCAAAGTAGTCGCCGCATCGGATGAGCCTCCTCCCAACCCGCCCCCGATCGGGATGTTTTTTTCGATGTCGATGTCAACACCGGGCGGCAGGACTTTTTTCCGCGCAAATATAGCCTGTTGCATCAGTTTTGCGGCACGTACTGTCAGATCGGACGCTTCCAGTATCGAATGGTTCGATGCCACACGCCTTATTTCAGAGTCGTTACGACAGGTAAAATGCAGGAAGTCGTGCCAGTCGATGAGTTGGAACACGGTTTGCAAGAGGTGGTAACCGTCTTTTCTTTGACCAATGACGTGCAGGAAGAGATTCAGTTTGGCCGGTGCCGCACAGTTGCGCAAAAAGGGCTGCATCTTGCCGTGTTTTTCAGAAATCCCATTCGTCGATCACCAGTTTGAGCTGGATATCGACGTCCCGGGTGTCATGGCTGCCCTTGGTCAGATCAATGCGTTTTGGGAGGGGCACGGAGGATTCTTCACTCCAGGTCACGTAATTGATTTGCCAGCCATCGTTGGTAATGACCTGTTTCGATACGGGGGTGGCCACGAAAGCGTGCCCCTGCATGTCGGTAGCGCAGCCCTGAAGCCAGTCGCGTAACCCGGAAACGGGCAGTGTCCAGCCCAGTTCCGACCGGATCAGTTCTTCGGCGTTGTCTGCACTGCGCGGAGAATGACCCGGTGAGACGAAAGTGGTCATTTCGGGCGAGACTTCAATACGTGCTACGGTCTGGCCCAAAGGCGAGAATAAGGTAATGACGGTATAATCGAGTGTCTGTTTCCAGTCGAACTTTCCATGCAGGGATTCTTTTTTGTGGCCGGTATGGTACTGAATGGAAAAACGGCCTTTCGCGTTGACCGTGTCCTGGCAAGTCCTGACGATTTCGTTTTTGAAGGAGACCGGTTTTTCCATTTCCTGAAAATGAGTACAACCGGCAAGAAGCGTCGAAAAGCAAAAAAAAGCCGTTACCGTTGTGACGTGTTTTCGTAAAGAAGTGTTTTTCATCTGGGCTTCCGAGAAACTGGAAATAGGGGTTATACCACTCGTGAAGCGCTCGCTCGCTTCCTGGAGCACATTCTATACCAACGGATTATCCGGACGGATAAAAATATGCCGTGCTTTTGATTGTGATGAATCTGTTTTACCGATCCGGACAGGATGGTTTCTTGAAATGACATTAAAAAAAACCGACTCTTTGACGGGGGTGACCGTCTTTACCGACAGCCATACGGAGGCTTCTTTCGCCGAGACACTGATTGCATGGCAGAAGCGTCACGGACGCCATTGCCTGCCGTGGCAAAATACACGGAACGCTTACCGAATATGGTTGTCTGAAATCATGCTGCAACAGACACAGGTTGCTACCGTCATTCCCTACTATAACCGTTTTCTGGATTCATTTCCCACTGTTTTCAGTCTCGCCGCGGCTTCTTTAGACGAAGTCATGAAACACTGGAGCGGTCTGGGCTACTACACCCGTGCGAGAAATCTTCATCGGTGTGCACAAATGGTTGTCAGTGACTATAGCGGTGTTTTTCCATCTGATCCGGCCCTGCTGGAAAAATTGCCCGGGATCGGAAAGTCAACCGCCGCGGCCATTGCCGTCTTCTCGGCCGGTGTAAAGGCCGCGATTTTAGACGGCAATGTCGTCCGGGTGTTTTCCCGGGTTTTCGGGCTGACGGATTCGCCGGCCGAAAAGGAAGGAAAAGACCGGTTATGGGACCGGGCCTATGATCTGTTGCCTGATACCGATCTGGAAGCGTACACACAAGGCCTGATGGATCTCGGTGCCACGGTTTGCGTCAGGAGCAGTCCGGCTTGCATACGCTGTCCTTTTTCCAGCCGTTGTGTGGCTTTGGCAGAAAACCGGATAACCGATTTGCCTGTTCGAAAAGGGAAGAAAACCGTACCGGTCAAAAGCGTGGTCATGCTGGTTTTACAGTGGGAAGACCGGGTTTTGTTGGAAAAGAGACCTGAAGCGGGAATATGGGGCGGTCTGTATTCCTTGCCGGAATGGGGCATCGACGGGGGCAATCCGGGTTTAACTGACGAAGACACCTTAAACAGCCTGAAAGATAGCATTGCGGCGTTCGGCATTTTTCGCTCCTGGGAATTTCGCGAACCCTTCATTCATGTTTTTTCGCATTTTCGGCTTCACATTACGCCTTGTGTTGTCGACCTGAAAGAACCGCTTGCCGAAGTTGGCGGAGCGGTTTATGTCTGGCACGACATGGAACAGCTGGACGATGTTCCCCTGCCGGCCCCGGTGCGCAAATTGCTGAACGAATCGTCTCGCCAGAAAATGCTGAAGTGGACGGATTGAGTTAACGCAATTCCTTCAGTTCGCGGTGGCGTGTGACGACTTGTTCGGTTTTGCGGAAGTGTTCGGCTAGTCTTTCAACCAGGTAAACGGAACGGTGTTGGCCACCCGTGCAGCCTAGCGCTACAGTTAAATAACTACGGTTGTCCCGCCGGAAGGAAGGTAACCATTTTTCGATGAACTGGCGAATGTCGCTTAGCAAGTCCTGCACTTCCGGCTGAGCCGCCAGGAAATGTTGAATGGCTTCGTCTTTACCGGTCAAGGGACGCAACCGCATGTCGTAATAAGGATTGGGCAGGCTGCGGACGTCGAAAAGGATGTCGGCGTCCAACGGGACGCCGAATTTGAAACCGAACGATTCGAAGTGTAAAGTCAGCGGTGATTGTTCGATTTCAACTAATTCCTTGACCCGGTTACGCAATTCGTTGGCACTGGAATTGGAGGTGTCGATAACCTGGCTGATCATCTGGATATCGGTCATCAGTTCCCGTTCTTCGCGGATGGCTTCAACTAGCGTTCGATCGTCGGCAGGAAGGGCATTTTTGTGGTGCCGGTGGGAAAGCGGATGGCTGCGCCGGGTTTCCGAGAAACGGGTGATGAGTGAATGGGTGTCGGCTGTCAGAAAAAGCACATGGACGTCGTGTCCATCTTGTTTTAACGCCAAAATGCTTTTCGGAAGGTCGTCCAGAGAACCGGCGCTTCGGGAATCGACAGCAACCGCCAGCCTGTCCGAGTTCTCTTCCAGACGCGTTTTGACCAAATGAGGAAGCAAAACCGGAGGCAGATTGTCGACACAAAAATATCCCGCATCTTCAAGCGCATTCAATGCGACCGATTTGCCCGATCCGGATATGCCGGTTATAAGGATGATTTGCATGCTGATTGAATGGAGAACAGGCACCGTGGCAAATCAATAGATTACCACACCCTCATGACAGGAACTGGTCAGACGTCGTGTTTTAGACAATAAAAGAGCCGAAATATGTCATGGATCATGGGTCATGGCTCTTCGCTGCCGTTCCATGAATTCTTCCATGGTGTTAAAGCCGCGCAGTTGCATGATGGTGTTTCTGACGGCGGCTTCCAGCAAAACCGCGATATTTCGTCCGGCCGCTACCGGGATGACGGTTTTACGAATGGAAAGGCCCAGCACATCCTGAGTTGGAGAGTGAATCGGCAGTCTTTCGACGTTGTCTTCTCCGGAATGGCTGCGCGTCAGGTGGACAATCAGTTTCAACTGCATTTTCCGGCGTACGGCTGTTTCACCGAAAATGGCTCGGATGTCCAGCAATCCCAGCCCTCTGACCTCGAGCAGGTTTTGCAAAAGCATGGGCGCCCTGCCTTCTATTACGTTCGGTGCGATACGGGAGAATTCGACAGCGTCGTCCGCTACCAGTCCGTGATTGCGGGTGATCAGTTCCAGTCCCAGTTCGCTTTTTCCCAGTCCCGAATCCCCGGTGATCAGAACACCGACACCTAAAACGTCCATGAAAACACCGTGCATGATGACGCGTGTGGCCAGTTGTTTGGAAAGATAAACGCGCAAATAATCAATCACTTCAGCGGCGGTCAAGGGCGTCGTGAACAGGGGAATGTTGTTTTCGTTGCAAATGGCGTAGATGTCGGACGGCACTTCCAGCCCTCGGGCGATGATCAACGCAGGCGGATTGCAGTCGGCAATTTCATGAATGAGGTAAGCGCGCGATTCGGGAGACAATCTTTCGTAATAGTCGATTTCCTGTCGTCCGAAGACCTGAATGCGCATGGGATGGATCAAATTCAGGTGTCCTACCTGATCGGCAGCGGAACCGCTGCTGCCCGAAACCTGCCGCTCTCCACCGTCCAGACCGGCGAACCACGTCAGTTTCAACGCTTCTCTGTTGTTGGCGTACAGACGTTGTATGGTAAGAGTTTTGATCGTGGACATGGTAAATAGTATGCAACAGAAATGTCAGCTCGGCAAAGGTTGCCCGGGTTCCCAGCCTGTGATGATGCGGTAAATGCGTTCGCTGTCGTTTTCGTCCGTCAGGACGCGACGGCACTGGCTGTCTGAAAACATGGCAGCGATTTCTGAGAGGATTTCCAGATGTTGCTGGGTCACGTTTTGCGGAATCAGCAGGAAGAACAACAAATTGACCGGTTTTCCGTCGGGCGCTTCAAAAGGAACCGGCGAGGCCAACCGAATAAAAGCTCCCAGTGGCCCTTTCAGTCCTTCGATGCGTCCATGCGGTACCGCCACGCCGTAACCCAAACCGGTCGATCCCATACTTTCACGTGCGAACAGATTGTCTGTCACCAAGGCGCGCGATATACCGCAGTGGTTCTCGAACAAAAGGCCGGCTTGTTCGAACACGCGTTTTTTGCTTGAGACTTCAAGATCCAAAACGATGTTTTCAGGCCGCAAAATTTTGGAAAGATGAATTGACATGGGTTCTTTCAAAGTTGAAACGAGGATACGGCAATGTCTTCGTCACCGGAAAACCGGACGGTGCCAGCCGTATGAACACGCTTTACTGACGGCTTGTTCTCATCGTTTGAGGCCGTTTACCAGAAGAGAAATTGCTTCGCCAGGGGTTGATATCAATACCACCGCGTCGGGTATAGCGAGCGTATACCGTCAGACTCTGCGGTTTGCAGCGGCTTAAAATGTCCAGAAATATCCGTTCGACGCACTGTTCATGAAAGGCTTGGGAAGAACGGAGGCTAATAATGTATTTCAACAGACCTGCCTGATCAATTTGCGGGCCGACGTAATGGATCTGGAGACTGGCCCAATCCGGTTGACCGGTGACAGGACAGTTTGTTCTCAACAAATTGGACACGAGGGTTTCCTCAACCGGATATTCTTCGCGATTGCTTGTTAAAAAGTCAGGAAAGGGAGAATAACGATCGGTTGCAATGTCCAGACGGTCGAGTGACAGGCCTTCCAGTTCCTGGAGTTTAATACCGGCGAAATCGCCCGGCTGTTTCAACGAGACCTGGACGGGCGAACCGAAAGCATCGCTCAAATCGTTGCGCACAATGTTGATCAGGTCGGTTGTTTCGTCCATTCGGGTTTGCGAAAACGAGTTGAGGTACAACTTTAACGATTTGGATTCGACTATGTTAGGCGAATCAGCCGAGACGGTGAGGCTCATGATACCGACCTGCGGTTTGCCGCGAAGATTGAGCCAGGAAAGCTCGTAGGCGTTCCAAATGTCGAGACCGAAAAAAGGCAAGGAACCGGTGATGCCCAGTTCTTCTCTCAACGGTTTTCTTTCGATCGGAAAAAGCAGGGAAGGATCGTACCGGGTCGGGTAAACCGTTGATTTGCCGAGAGGAGAATCATTTATACTGTTTGATGACGTCATGATTGGATTTTCCGAAATAATCGTAAAACGTGCCGACGGCGTTACAAAAATAACTGGTAAACGGGATTGTCGCTTTCGTTCCAGTAGGGATAACCGACAGTCGATAAAAATCGATCGAATGAAGTCATGTCTTTCGCGGGAACTTGTAATCCCACCAGAACGCGTCCGTAATCGGCTCCATGATTACGGTAATGGAACAGACTGATATTCCATTCGGGTGCCATAGACGACAAAAAACGTATCAGTGCACCGGGGCGTTCCGGAAATTCAAAACGATAGAGCAACTCGTTTTGGGCAAAAGCACTTTTGCCTCCTACCATGTAACGTATGTGCAGTTTGCCGAGTTCGTCATCGCTCAAGTCTATGGTAGGGTACCGGTTTTTTTCAAACGTGGTGATGATTTCGTCGGTCTCCCGACGGTTTTTGACTTCAATACCGACGAAAACATGTGCCGTCCTGTCGTCGCTGATCCGGTAATTGAATTCGGTAACGTGCCGGGGACCGATCAGTTCGCAGAAACGGCGGAAACTGCCTCGTTCTTCGGGGATGGTAACGGCGAGTACGGCTTCTCGATCTTCACCCACGTCAGCCCGTTCTGCTACAAAACGCAGCCGGTCGAAATTCATGTTAGCCCCGGATGTGATGGCGATCAGCGTCTCGTTTGAAAAGGGTTTCCCAACCTTGTCGTGTTCGGCAAGATAGGTTTTGATACCGGCCACCGCCAGCGCGCCGGCCGGCTCCAAAATACTGCGGGTGTCCAGGAAAACGTCCTTGATAGCCGCGCAAACGTCGTCGGTATCGACCAGCACGATTTCATCGACGTATTCCCGGGCCAGGCGAAAAGTTTCTTCTCCCACTGTCTTGACGGCCGTTCCGTCGGAAAAAAGGCCGACGTCGGAAAGACTGACGCGTTTGCCGGCGTCAAGGCTTTGTTTCATGGCAGACGAGTCCACGGTTTCCACGCCGATCACCTTGATTTCGGGACGGATCTGTTTGACGTAGGCCGCGACTCCCGCGACAAGACCGCCTCCGCCGACCGGGACGAAAACAGCGTGGATCGGTCTGGAATGCTGCCGGAGAATTTCCATACCGATAGTGCCCTGTCCGGCGATGACGTCCGGGTCGTCGAAGGGATGAATAAACGTCAGATGACGTTCCTTTTCCAGTGTCAGGGCGTGTTCACAGGTGTCGGAAAACGATTCACCGAACAGAACGATTTCCACATTGTTGCCACCGTGTGCCTTGACCGCTTCGATTTTTACCGGCGGCGTCGTAGTCGGCATGGCGATCACGGCTTTGCATCCCAGTCGTTTGGCAGCCAGTGCCACGCCCTGGGCGTGATTGCCTGCAGAGGCGCAAATAACACCTTTTTCCCGCTGTTCACTGGAAAGATGGGCCATTTTGTTGTAGGCCCCGCGCAGCTTGAAGCTGAAAACGCTTTGCAGGTCTTCCCGCTTTAAAAGAATGCGGTTTCCGGTTCTTTTGGAGAGCGTGGGAGCGTATTCGAGAGGAGACTCGATCGCAACGTCATAAACGCGGGCAGTAAGAATTTTTTTTAAGTAATCGGTCATAATGATACGGGACAAGGTGTCCAAATTTTCGCAACATTATAATCCGCGTCTGGTATGCTTGGCCTTTTTTACGTAAACCTTCCCACTATTGATTTTTTCCCTGCCGATACTTTGGATGTCGGGGAACCGGTCGGCATCCCGTCCGTCTTTAAATATGATCGAATCCGCCGTTCACTGGTTACTGAGTTATCTTGCACTTCCCGAAGTCGGGCTGCCTTCCGTTTTTATTGTCAGCTTTATTTCGGCAACCCTGTTGCCTTTGGGGTCCGAGCCGGCGGTTTTCGCTGTTGTGGCTGCCGATCGGTCTCTTTTCTGGCCGGTAGTTGTTGTGGCCGCCATCGGCAACACCTTGGGCGGTATATTGAATTACTGGATCGGTTACGGTGCCAAAAAAGCGTTTGCCAAGGAAAGAAAGACTCGATGGTTTGGATGGCTTGAAAAATATGGGGCCAAAACCATGCTTTTGTCATGGTTACCGGGTGTCGGGGATCCATTGTGTACGTTGGGCGGCTGGTTGAAATTACCATTTTGGCCGTGTGTGGGTTACATGGCTATCGGTAAACTGGTGCGTTACGTCATTCTGACCTGGCTCTTGCTTTATATTCCGGACAGTTCCTGGCAGGAATTGGCCCGGTTTCTCGGATAGGTTTGGAAAATGGCTGTAATAAAAAATTGTCCGCTTTGTCAGAGCCGAAAGGACAAGGGAGTCTATTGCGGAGTCAGGTGGCGTGTTCTTTTGGTGGACGATGTTGACTATCCCGGATTTTGCCGGGTTGTCTGGAACGATCACGTGCCTGAAGTGACCGATCTTTCCGTCGAGGAACGCTCGGAATTGATGGCGGCCGTCTGGACAGTAGAAACCTGTGTCAGGGAAGTCATGCAACCTGACAAGATCAACATCGCTTCGTTGGGTAATCAGGTGCCTCATCTTCATTGGCACGTTATTCCCCGGTACGAAAACGACAAACACTTTCCGGATTCGGTCTGGTCTGTTGCGAGAAGACCCACCGATGAAAAAACTACCGGCCTTCGCAGAGGGCGGGTGACCGATCTGGAAAGAAGGCTGCGGGCCACGTTAATTGAACAATATGGAAACCAGGAATTAACCTTGTTATGTCCAAACTGACTCATTTCGGCTATCAGAAAATTGATGAGCGTGAAAAAACCGAAAAGGTTGCTGACGTTTTCAACCAGGTCGCCGGCCGTTACGATTTGATGAACGACCTGATGTCGGGTGGTTTGCACCGACTTTGGAAGGCGTTTGCCGTATCGCAGGCCGGTGTAAGGAAAGGGTTTAAGGTGCTTGACGTTGCCGGG
>DBGFLV010000195.1:0-5734 GCA_048528425.1 Oxalobacter sp.
GTTATTAAGGAATGCGTGTCAAGCTGTATTGTCATGGGTAGTAACTTGTCTTTAGCGGCGAACGTTGATTCCCATTGTCGGGCTTGGATGAAAGCAAGCTGTCCAGGCAGACACACTCGTTCCAAAGGAGCGTTCTATCCCGGCGGTTTTGCGGGAGTGGAGGCTGATCAAAACAGGAGTGACAACATGGCAGTAAATCCATCTGCGAAAAAAGAAACTCATTTCTATTATCCGTCGGAAGCATTCGTCGAAAACGCGACAGTGTCTGGAATAAAGGCTTACCGAGCGTTGTGTGAGGAAGCCGAACAGGATTACGAAGGGTTCTGGGCCAAACTGGCACGAGAAAACGTGTTGTGGCACAGACCGTTCAGTCGGGTATTGAACGAGACCAATCCACCGTTTTTCAAATGGTTTGAAGATGGCGAACTGAACGTTTCGTACAATTGTCTCGACAGACATCTGGAAAACGGCAACGCCGACAAAAAAGCCGTTGTTTTTGAAGCTGATGACGGCGCTGTGGTCAGCGTAACCTACCGTGAGTTACACAACAGGGTTTGCAAACTGGCCAATGGGCTAAAGTCGCTCGGTATCCAAAAAGGGGATCGCGTTGTCATCTATATGGCCATGTCGGTGGAAGCCATTGTTGCAATGCAGGCCTGTGCGCGGATCGGAGCCATCCATTCCGTCGTGTTTGGCGGTTTTTCCGCTCCTGCGTTAAGTGAACGCATCGAAAATGCCGGGGCCGTTGCCGTCATCACGGCCGACGGACAAATCCGCGGTGGACGCCGCTTGCCGCTGAAAGCGATTGTGGACGAGGCGCTGGCCATGAGTGAGCTTCACACCGTTAAAAGCGTGATTGTCTATCGGCGAACCGGGGACGAGATGGATTTCGTAAAAGGACGCGATCACTGGATGCACGAATTGATGGCGGCGCAATCCGACGTCTGCGAACCGGTCTGGGTGGGAGCGGAGCATCCACTTTTCATTCTGTATACATCGGGTTCGACCGGTAATCCAAAAGGCGCGCAGCATTCTTCCGGTGGTTATCTGCTCTGGGCGATGATGACGATGCGCTGGACGTTTGATATCAAACCGACCGATATTTTCTGGTGTACAGCCGATATCGGCTGGATTACCGGCCACACGTACAACGCTTACGGCCCTCTGGCCGTTGGGGCGACCATTGTATTGTTTGAAGGTGTACCGACTTATCCGCATGCCGGCCGTTTTTGGGAAATGATCGGAAAACACCGGGTCAGCATTTTTTACACCGCTCCGACCGCTATCCGTTCTTTGATTAAGGCCGGCAGCGAAGATGAGCGTTTTTCACCGGAACAGTATGACTTGTCGAGCCTGAGGCTGCTCGGTTCTGTCGGCGAGCCGATCAATCCTGAGGCCTGGCTTTGGTTTTACAAGCGTATCGGCAAGGCGCGTTGTCCGATTGTCGACACCTTCTGGCAGACGGAAACTGGCGGTCACGTTATTGCACCGATGCCGGGTGCGACACCGCTGGTGCCGGGTTCCTGTACTCTGCCGTTGCCGGGGATGTCGGTTAGTGTGGTCGATGAGACCGGACAGGAACTGCCTTGGGGGCAGGGCGGCATTTTAGTCATCAATCGTCCCTGGCCTTCCATGATCCGGACGGTTTGGGGCAATGACGAACGGTACAAGAGTCACTACTGGCCTGAAGAACTCGGGGGCAAGCTGTATCAGGCCGGTGACGGTGCCATCCGTGATCCGGAAACCGGCTACTTTACCATCACCGGCCGTATTGACGACGTGTTGAACGTATCCGGCCATGCGCTGGGAACGATGGAAGTTGAATCCGTTTTGGCGGCTCATCCAATGGTGGCTGAAGCGGCTGTCGTCGGCAAGCCCGATGATTTGACCGGTGAATCCATCTGCGCTTTCGTTACCCTGAAAAAGGCGGTGCCATCCAGTGACGAAGCGAAAACGATCGCGGCCGATTTGCGGAAATGGGTTTCTCGTGAAATCAGTCCCATTGCACGACCCAAGGAAATCCGGTTCGGTGCCAATCTGCCGAAAACCCGATCCGGCAAGATTATGCGCCGACTCTTGCGCGTCATTGCCCGGGGCGAGGAAATCACACAAGACATTTCTACCCTTGAAAACCCGGCTATCCTGGAACAGCTTAAAAAGCCGTTGTGAATGCGTCAAAAACTTGTAGAAAAATAAGGAACGTTGCTGTCTTTATGCTAAAATGCCTCGCTTCGCAGTAAACCGTGCAGGAGAGATGGATGAGCGGTTTAAGTCGCACGCCTGGAAAGCGTGTATAGGTGAATAGCCTATCGGGGGTTCGAATCCCCCTCTCTCCGCCAAATATCAATCCGAGAACATCTGAAAATGGCTCGGATTTTTTATTTTTTCAATCACTTACGTGCATTTTGTGTCCGAAAGCATCCGAAAGAAACCAGCACTATCCCAGCTTTTTTCACTCTGAAATTACACGGTTTCGCCAAAAGTTTTCACCGCTTTTTCGGCTGCGTCCGGAGACCACCGTCCCTATATTCTGGAAATCATGGTTACGTCAGTGTAACCCACTTGTCCACCAACCTACACGAAAGTTTCACCTGTGGAAAGCCTCATTGAAGCGTATGTACGCCGGGTTTGAAAGAAGTGCCTGATCGAACACCGGCAATTCGTAAAGTGCTTATCCAAATCGAACGGTTCAAGATGACCGGCCCGTTCGTGTTGTTTACTCATGGGTTAAATTCTTTCACCTCGCTCATTATTTTTCTCTCGAGGTCGTATTTCCAAAAACTCCGCCCAAGATTCCAGTAAAGTTGCGTGAATTTATCCTGAAAAGTGGTATAGACATTAAGTTACCGGACTAAACGATGTGAATGGAGTTCTTCAGCTTCAGGTATTGTTCGAAAATAGCGTAATCCAAGAGAGACATCTGATAGCGTTTGTAGTGTGAGTTGTAGGCCATTAAAGAATGAGAACGGATTGATGACAATGCGAAAATGGGGTGATTGCGTATTTCTGATGTAACCTGGAAGAATAGGTCTATTTAATTGTCTAGAAAAACGGTTATTAGTGACTGGAGAAGAAGGAAATCACGTACTAACTGAATTCGGCTTGTTTTAAACCACAGCTGCCATCGTCGGAAAACCTGTCGTTAACTGTGTTAATACCCGGGACATGATGGTTTTCCTGTTTTAAAAAAAATTTGATCAAGATAGTATGTCCTGGTGGTTAAAAAGGTTTCGTTCGAAGCGGCAGAAATTGGACAGATGGGATGTCATTTCAATCTTACTTCCGATACAGTCAAAATAAAGCTATTCTGTGCTGAATGAACCGATGACTATTCAGATCGACAACGCCAAGCTGGTGGAAAAGACAGTGATTTCTTCAATAGAGACAGCCTGTATCCGGGAGTGACTCTGGTTGGTTAAAAACGTTGAGTCACCAAACCGGATGAGTTACTCACGAAAAACGAACGCTCTTGTAGAAAAAAATGTTCGTTTTGATAGGGACATGTGCGATTCGATGACGGTATCTTGCATTCTTGACCGTCTTTTCCTCTGTAAAAAAACGTTGCAGTCGGTTTCAATCCCGTCCCAAAAAGCAAACCGGAAAGACGGACTGCCTGACTGGCCAACCGGAAAAAACGGAAAGTTTTTGGGTTACGTTTTCTTTTCCTGATCGATAAACACTTTTTGGGTAGGATAAGCGATTTCGGAACCGTTTTTCTGAACGATGTCAATGATGTTGAGATAGATGTCTTCCTGAATTTGGAGCCATTCGCTCCAGACAGTCGTTTTGGTAAAGCAATAAACCAAAATGTTAAGAGAAGAAGCACCGATTTGATCGAAATTGACAACAAGCGACTGGCTTTGGTCGATGGCGTCGTTTTTTTTCAGCATGTCCTTGATTTGGTTGACGATGACTTTGATTTTACCGGAATCTTCGGAAATGATGCCGATCGAGGCGTCAATACGCCAGTTCCGCATTCGGCCGGGATTTTCGACCGAGATGGAAGAAAAAACATTATTGGGTACGTATAGGGGACGATTCTGGAAAGTCATGATTTTCGTGATCCGCCAACCGATTTCAACGACTGTGCCTTCTATTTGACGGTCAGGAGAACTGATCCAGTCGCCGATGTTGAAGGGGCGATCGAAATAAAGCATGACGCCCGAGAAAAGATTGCTCAAAATCTCTCTTCCTGCCAAACCGATGGCAATGCCGCCGATCCCACCGAAAGTCAGCAGGCCTGCCAAACTCAACCCGAAATGTTCGCCGAATAAAAGCAGAATGGAAACCGCAGAACCGATTTTGATCCCCTTGGTGACGAACTGGGCCGAAGTCGGGTTTCTTCCTGTCTTGATCAGATATTTCCGAAATTGGTCGGCGAAGAGAAAAGATTCCCGGATGGACAGGGCAACCACAGCCACCAGAAAAAGGAATTTGATTTCTTTTGGCGTAATGAGCGAAATATGATGTATCTCTATAAAACGGATGAGTAGCTTGTCGGTCAGGTATAAAAAAAAGAACGCGACGGAAACACGGGTGAGATGGGCCGGAATGTTGTTGCGAAATCGTTTGAGACACAAGATCAAAAAGAGGATGACCAATATGACCAGCAGCACGAGAATGCCCATGATGTGCTGGTCGGCCAGAGTGTTGGTGAGAAAAGGCCGGGTTAGGCCAGATAATTTATCTTCCATCCTCTTGTTTTGAAAGTGTTGGGCGGGTTGTATCATTACAGGATGTTCCGGGATTTTTGTCCGGATACCCTTGCCGTAGAGAAGACGCAACCATTTACCTGAATAGTCGAATAACATTCTATAGAGTGAATGGGCGTTGGATTTATTTTTGGTTAAAAGTGATGAGGATGAACGACTTAATGAATCGGATGAGGCTGGGCAACAGGTCAGAGATCGGAAGAAAAAAAGAAAAGTCGTGTGTGTCGGAGGAGAAGCATTGTCCGCGATAAGTTTGTTATAGGCCGGACGTCCAGCTGTGTCGGAATTGGCCGAGTCATCGGGTAAAATGCCAAAGAAATGTCGCCCGTTCCGGTAAAGGGTCGGGTTTCGGCGGAAAATGAACAACGCAACAGGCGAGGAGAGCGATGGAAACCTGGATGATCGTAACCGCTGTCGTCGTGGCGACCGTAATCGTGTTCGTGCTCGGCGCCGTTCAGAAATGGTATCGGACAAGCAGGCTTGTCCATGAAGTCAGATCGGGTGTTCAATCTGTTCAGGCTTTCCGGGAAAGGTATCCTACACCCGAAGAGTATGAAGTGGCGGTCAACCGGCAACTTTTTGACCAGGGCGCCGAATCCACACTGTTGAAGCAGGTGTTGAAAGAGGCCTATGCTACAACCCTGGCAAAGGCCCACCAGTCGGGTGAGGAACCCGCTCATTTTACCGATCGATGGCTATATTCCATTGCGGCTCCGAAACGCTGGGACTTTATTGAAGGGGTTTTGCCGTATTATTTTCAGGTTGTACAACGCTTGCTGGAAAAGCAGATACGACCGACACCGGTCATCAACCGGTGCGGTGGAACAGCCGGTTTTGTGCAGATCGTGGAATCCGGATTCATCAAAGGCACATCACCGGATGAACTCGTGGCGACGCAGTTCACCGCGTGACCTGGTCGAAAGAGCCGGGCGTTTTTGCTCAAACAGACAATACCGACAGAAAATGTCCGGTAAAATGACTGTTTCATTTACTGAACAGGAAAAAATCATGACGCAGGCAAA